>SFEV01000022.1 GCA_004557975.1 Lachnospiraceae bacterium | reverse complement strand
GCGTCACTGCATATGCACGTTTCCCGCTTCTTGAAAATGCTTCTTTATAATAATCGGGTGACGGACAGGCTGACTTCGGACTGTTGGGGCTTGCCGCAACCTTTTTCAGGAAATCCGCCTGATCAAATGTATCGTCATCAATAAAATGATCGTCATCCACCTGCATCGTAAGCGGTGCAGAAACAATATGTTCGTCCTTTTTCATCTCTTCCGTGCGTTCTCCGCAGCTGTCCATCACAATAATGTATTCCATAGCAACCTCCTGTATTATCATAAACGCCTTTTTGAGCTTTTAATCATCCCAAAACATAGTATTGAATACTATGTTAATCATAATAGCATAACTGCAGCTGATTGAAAAGAGCCTGCTGGCAGATAATTCTAAATTTTTCTGAAATTTTTGATATCTCGTTGCAAACAGGAGACTGTATCATGTATAATGCAGTTCAGAAAGGAGGCTCACCTGTGCGTTCTTATCAGATCCAGGATATCCGCGATTTTATGAAAAAGCTTCTGATCGCGGACACCTTTGACACTTTTCTGCTTTCTGAAGCTTCTATTACAACATACGCAACATTCCGTATTGACGGCACCTTTCATCCGGAATTTCTAAGCAGTGTGGAAGCCGAACAGCTGGGCACCGAACAGTGCGGTTATACACTGTGGAAACGAATCCGGCCATTCTTTTTTGAATTGACAAAAGGGAAAAACACACCGCTTGGTTTTCATATCGTATTTCGTCTGGCACCTCACAACATCCAGTCACTGCTGCGGCAGTCGGGTGTCGCCTTTTCCCCTGATGATGTGGACGGTCTTTTCCTGAACATACACTACGACGGAACACATCTGACATGTGTCAGCGGTACGTCTCTGCGTATTTTTTCTCTGGACAAATCTCTGGAACATGCCTGGGATTCCATGCTGGAAAAATTCTTCCGTCAAAAAGAGATTCTTTTTTGTTAGCACTCACCTAAAATGAGTGCTAATTTTTTCTTGACTTTTTCACACAACAGTATTACTATAAGGAAAAATCATTTAAATATTTATAAAGGAGTGTTGCCACATGAGCAAAAAAACAGGAAGTCTTTCCATTAACAGCGAAAATATCTTTCCAATTATAAAAAAATGGCTGTATTCCGACCATGATATCTTTTTCCGTGAGATGATCTCCAATGGCTGCGATGCCATCACAAAGCTGGAAAAACTTGAGGTCATGGGCGAGTACACATTCCCTGAAAATTACAAAAAGCAGATTCAGGTTGTTGTAAATCCGGAGGAAAAGACACTGAAGTTTATAGATACAGGTCTTGGTATGACCGCCGATGAGGTGGAGGAATACATTACACAGATCGCATTCTCCGGCGCAACCGATTTTCTTGAGAAATACAAGGACAAGACAACAGACGACGAAATCATCGGTCATTTCGGTCTTGGATTCTACTCGGCATTCATGGTAGCTGAGGAGGTTCATATCGATACACTCTCCTACCGCGACGGAGCCACACCTGTTCACTGGGAATGCGACGGCGGCACAGAGTACACACTGGAGAAGGGCAGCCGCGATACGGTCGGTACAGAAATCACGCTCTTCCTCAGTGAGGATTCCCTTGAGTTTGCCAACGAATACCGGGCACGTGAAGTCATTGAAAAGTACTGTTCCTTCATGCCGGTGGAAATTTTCCTCTCAAAGGCTAATGCAGAACAGCAGTATGAGACGATCGATGAATCCGAGCTTCGCGAGGATGATGTCATCGTAGAGCGTATCCATGAAGATGCCAAAACAGAAGAAAAGGAAAATGAAAACGGTGAAAAAGAAGTTGTGGAGATCTCTCCGGCACGTGACCGTGTCAAGATCAACAAGCGCCCCGTCTCCTTAAGTGATACCCATCCGCTGTGGACGAAGCATCCCAATGACTGCACGGAGGAGGAATATAAAGAATTTTACCGTAAGGTCTTCCTCGACTACAAGGAGCCGCTGTTCTGGATTCATCTGAATATGGATTATCCGTTCAACTTAAAGGGTATCCTGTATTTCCCGAAGATCAACACAGAATATGATTCCATTGAAGGAAAGATCAAACTCTACAATAACCAGGTATTCATCGCGGACAATATTAAAGAAGTAATTCCGGAATTCCTGATGCTGCTCAAGGGCGTCATTGACTGTCCGGATCTTCCGCTGAATGTTTCCAGAAGCGCGCTGCAGAATGACGGATTTGTTAAGAAAATTTCTGATTACATCACCAAAAAGGTGGCTGATAAGCTCACCGGAATGTGCAAGACAGACCGTGAGAGCTATGAGAAATACTGGGATGATATCAGCCCGTTCATCAAATTCGGCTGCATCAAGGACAGTAAATTCGGTGAGAAGATGACAGATTACGTGCTGTACAAAAATCTGGACGGCAAGTATCTGACCATCAAAGATCTCGCTAAAGAAGAAGAAAAGAAGCCTGAAACAGAGGAAGCTGCAGAAACCGGCACTGTTGAAAACACAGAATCTGAAAATAAAGACGGGGCAGAGAATGAAAAAGACTCTGAGAAGAACAAAACTGTTGTCTACTACGTAACGGACGAAGTACAGCAGAGCCAGTACATCAATATGTTCCGTGAGGCCGGCATGGATGCAGTCATCCTGAAGCACAACATCGATACACCGTTCATCTCCCATATGGAACAGCTCCGCGAGGACCTGAAATTCCAGCGTATAGACGCAGATGTGACCGATACATTCAAAGAAGAGACCAGTGAGGATGAGCTTAAGGAGACAACAGATACACTGACAGAAGTATTCCGTAAAGCTCTCGGCAGGGATAAGCTGACCGTGAAGGTTGAAAAGCTGAAAAATGAAAACATCTCTTCCATGATTACGCTGTCTGAAGAAAACAGACGTATGCAGGAAATGATGAAAATGTACGGCATGTACGGCATGGACCCGACCATGTTCGGCGGTGAGGAGACACTGATTCTGAACGCCCGCAACAAGCTTGTACAGTACGTTGCCGCACATAAGGATTCTGACAGGATTCCGATGATCTGCGAACAGCTCTACGATCTCGCCATGATCGCGCATAAGCCGCTGGCACCGGAAGAAATGACTAAATTCATCGCACGCAGCAATGAAATTCTGATGCTTCTGGCCGGACAGGAAGACTGATCCATATCGTAAAGCAGCCAGAACATGACCGCAGGCCATGCGGAAATGTCTCATCCGCTCAGCTGCTTATGTACAGCCAAATAACTGGCAGGTTTCTGTATGGAATGATACAGAGCCTGCCTTCTTTTCTTGACAAATCTCCGGAATGTGTTTATGCTTTCTGTAATCAAACGCAACCCGGAGGTTTCCATGAATAAAAATATATGCTCTGCCGGGCTCTCCGGCAGTACTCTGAAGCTGATCGCAATCATCACCATGTTCATTGACCACACAGGCGCAACGGTGATCCGTGCAGTTCTGCGCCTTCCTTCTGTGGCAAATGATGCGGCGCTGCGGGAAATATGGGCCAGTATCTATACACTGTCCCGCAACATCGGCCGTCTCGCATTTCCGATCTTCTGCTTCCTGCTGGTGGAAGGATTTTTTCACACACGCAGTGTGCGAAAATATGCACAGCGCCTGTTTCTGTTTTCCCTGCTCTCGGAAATTCCCTTTGATATCGCACTTAAAGGAAGCTGGTTTTTCCCGGAAAAACAGAATGTATACTTCACACTCCTCGCCGGTCTGCTCGTGATGATCGGACTCTCCTGTGTGGAACGCCTGGTGGGAAAAATGACAAAGCTCTCTGTCATCACATGTACCCTGCTGCGCATTCTTCTGGCAATACCCGTGATCGCTGCAGGCATGTACCTGGCGGACGTTCTGGACACAGACTATAATTACAAGGGTGTCCTTCTGATCGCCATTTTGTACCTGCTGCATCAGAACCGCCTTTCCCAGTGCGCGGCCGGAGCAGCCGCTGTCGCCTGGGAGCTTCCTGCTCCCCTTGCATTTCTGCCGGTTTATCTGTACAATGGGAAACGCGGTCTTCAGATGAAGTATGTATTCTACTGGTTTTATCCGGTACATCTTATGCTGCTGTACGGAATTACGGCTTACGTGATCCCGTTACTGTGAACCGGAACCGCGCACTGCAAAATTCGGGAATAACAAATGACAGATCACGGTTCTGTTCCTGTACCGTGGTCTGTTTTAACCTGCGAAGGAGGACTGAACCATGAACAAAAAAGAGGTGGCTGAAATCAAGCGCCTGTTTCACCCGGACCGCACACCGGTTACCCGTGTCTGCGGCTGTTACGTAGATGGTGAAAAAAACAAAAAGACAAAGCTTAAAGAAGCATTTCTCTCTCTTCCCGAGGAAGAGATGTTCAAATATTTTGACATATTCAGGAAAACACTTTCCGGAACCATCGGCCGCAACCTGCTGGATATGGAGTTTCCACTGACCCAGGAAGCGGGCGGCGGCTCCCAGGAATATCTGATGAAGCTGAAAAACAGTCAGCTTAAGGATGACGAACTGCTGGATGAGTTTTACGACAAGGTCATCGAAACGTTTCTTTATCCGGAGAATTATTATATTGTGCTGATCCACTGTGCTTACGATATACCGAAAAAGGCGACAGACGGAATGGAAATGTTTGATGCATCTGACGATGTGTATGAATTCCTGCTGTGCTCCATCTGCCCGGTTAAGCTGACGAAGCCCGGGTTGTGCTACAATGAGGACACCAACAGTATAGAGCAGCGCATCCGTGACTGGTTTGTGGAACCGCCTGTGACCGGATTTCTGTTTCCCGCCTTCACGGACCGCAATACGGATATTCACAGTATTCTGTATTATTCCAAAAATCCAGATGAGCTGAATGCTGATTTTGCCCGTCTCCTGTTGGGCTGTGAGCTTCCGCTCTCCGCCGCATCCCAGAAAGAAACATTCAATGCCCTCGTGTCAGAGACGCTTCAGGGAGAATGTACATACGAAACTGTCAAAACCATCCATGAGACGCTGAATGGACTTCTGGAAGAGCGCAGGGACGACCCGGAGCCTGTCGCTCTCGACAAGAATGACGTCAAAAGGCTTCTGTCAGAAAACGGAGCCTCAGAGGAGACGCTGGAGCATTTCGATGAAGAATTTGAACAGGTCGGCGGCGGCAGCCAGACGGCTCTGTACGTCTCGAATGTGGTGAACACGCGCCGTTTTGAGATCCGGACACCTGATATCACGATCCAGGTAAAACCTGACCGGGCCGACCTGATTGAGACGCGGATCATCGACGGCCGACCGTACTTTGTGATTCCGGCGGATGATTCCGTGGAGGTGAACGGCATCCCGGTTTGCACTGCACGGCCCGCCCAGGCAGATCCTGAATAAATCTGAACCAGTTTTTCAGCACTTTCCTGTAAACTGCTGACGGGCCTTCCGACCCACAACAATACATAAATGATCAGGAGGAATTATGAATACCTGTACACTGGACTGGAAAAAATACAGTACCCTTGCACGCAGCGCCGCTGCAGAAGGCTGCGTGCTTCTGCGCAATGAAAATCGCGCACTCCCAATCCGTTCCGGAGAGACCGTTGCCATCTTCGGACGCATTCAGCTTGACTACTACAAAAGCGGAACAGGATCAGGAGGCATGGTAAATGTGCCTTATGTTCACTCTGTTCTGGACGGACTTTCACAGTACCCGTCCGTCCACATCTATGAGCCTCTTCTCTCACGCTACCGCGACTGGACCAGGGAGCATCCCTTCGACTGTGGAAACGGCTGGGGCACGGAACCCTGGTGCCAGGAAGAAATGGATCTTACGGAGGAAATTGTGGCTGACGCGGCCTGCCACGCGGATCTCGCTCTGATCGTGATCGGGCGCACTGCAGGAGAAGACCGAGACAATACAGCGCAGGCGGGCAGCTACTATCTGACTGACGCTGAGCGGGATATGCTGGATAAGGTATGCCGTGCGTTTTCCCGCACCGCTGTTATCCTGAATACGGGAAATATCATTGATATGAACTGGGTGGACGAATATGCTCCGTCAGCCGTTCTGTACATCTGGCAGGGTGGTATGGAAGGCGGTTACGGCGCTGCCGATGTGCTGTGCGGAACCGTTTCCCCCTGTGGAAAACTCTCCGACACCATCGCCATGGAGCTGGAGGATTACCCTTCTGTCCGGAATTTCGGTTCTGCGGCGCGAAACTTCTATCAGGAAGACATTTACATCGGTTACCGATACTTTGAAACCTTCGCCCGTGACCGTGTCCGCTACCCCTTTGGTTTTGGATTATCCTACACTTCTTTCTCCATAAATGCACAGGCGGAAGCACATCGGGATGATTCGTCCCTGACATGCACCGTCACTGCCACGGTATCCAACACCGGCAAATGTGCCGGGAAAGAGGTCGTTCAGGTCTACGTCTGTCCTCCCCAGGGCCACCTTGGCAAACCGCTGCGAAACCTTGTCAGCTTTGCAAAGACAGGAACACTTCAGCCAGGACGCTCCGAGACACTGACGCTCACCTTCGCGGCTGATACCTTTGCCTCCTACGACGACAGCGGTGTTACTGGAAATAAATCCTGCTGTGTTCTGGAGTCCGGAGAATATGTAATTTATGTGGGGGCGGATGTGCGAAGCGCCATCCCGGCCGGTACTTTTTATATAGAAGAAACAAAAATTATTTCAAGACACAGCGAGGCGCTTGCTCCTGTAACTCCCTTTGAGCGCATCCGTCCACAGAAAACACAGGATGCATCCATGCCCTACATTCCGGTCATGGAAAGTGTTCCGATGCGCACCGTATCTCCATCGACACACCGCAGCAGCCAGCCATTGTCCTGCCTGCCCTTCTCAGGAGACAGGGGATTTCAGCTGTCTGATGTGCAGGATGGCACTGTCACGATGGATGAGTTTCTGGCACAGCTCTCAGACGATGATCTGATGACAATCGTGAAGGGAGAAGGTATGTGCAGCCCGAAGGTGACACCAGGCACAGCTGCCGCATACGGCGGAATCACAGACAGTCTCAGCCATTTTGGCATTCCTGCCGCCTGCTGCTCAGACGGTCCGTCAGGAATCCGCATGGACTGTGGTACCAGTGCTTTCAGCCTGCCAAACGGAACGCTTCTGGCATGTACCTTTAACCTTCCTCTGGTGACTGAGCTGTTCGAAATGGAAGGTCTGGAGCTGTACAGCAACCAGATCGATGCTCTGCTGGGCCCGGGAATCAATATCCACCGCTGTCCGCTGAACGGCCGGAATTTCGAGTACCACTCGGAGGACCCGTATCTGACCGGTAAAATGGCCCAGGCACAGTTATCCGGCATGAACCGCTTCGGCGTCAGCGGAACCATGAAGCATTTCTGTGCAAACAATCAGGAGTATTTCCGTCATACGGCAGACGGCGTTATCTCCGAGCGTGCCCTGCGCGAAATTTATCTGAAACCTTTTGAGCTTGGAGTACGCTCCGGCTGTGCCCGTTCCATCATGACCTCTTACGGTCCCGTAAACGGAATCTGGACTGCCGGAAGCTATGATCTGAACACGGTGATTCTTCGCGGTGAATGGGGCTATCAGGGACTTGTGATGACAGACTGGTGGGCAAAGGCCAACGATGAAGGCGGCGAACCGTCTCCCCATAATCTTGCAGCCATGATCCGTGCCCAGAATGATGTCTACATGGTGACATCCGACGCCGCTTCCTACGATGACAACTTAAAATCATCCCTGGCAGACAATACCCTGACGAGAGCCGAGCTCGTCCGAAGCGCCGGAAATATCTGCCGTTTCCTGCTCTCCACCCCTGCCATGCAGCGGATGAGGGGAACGTACACCACAGTGACTCACGTCCATACGCCCGCTGAGCTTTCCCTGATGCCACAGGGTGATCTGGAATATACCACAGTCACGGACTCCACGTGTCTTTCCCTGGAAAAACACACTACGGCGGAAGGTTCTTCCTTCCTCCTGGCACTTTCCTTCCAGAAAGAAGGAATTTACGACTTTTCCCTGACTGCCTCCTGCAGCGGCCTGGAGCTTGCTCAGATGGCCGTGACGCTCAGCATGGACAGCACTGTACTGAACGTATATTCTTTCCACGGAAGTGATCACACACCTGTGACCCTCACCCGTGAAAAAGAAGTGCGCGGCACGACACACTATCTGAAATTCTTCTTTGCCCAGAGCGGTCTGACACTTCACTCTCTGGAAATCAAAAGAATTCGACCGCTGTAAATTATTCAGAAAAACATCAACTGCCTTTGGTTGTTCCATAGAAGCAGCCTGAAAATGCAAATCATTCCTCCGCTCACGGCTTCCATACGCCTGAAGCGGAGGAAAATCCATTTCCGAGGCTGTTTACAAACTGTTCCATGGCCTCCCTCGTCTGCATCTGACGACTTTTCTCCACCGCTTCCGTCTTTTCTACATCTGACGACTTTTCTCCACCACTTCCGTCTTTTCTGCATCTGACATATCAGCAAAAGCTTTCATTGATTTCTCATTCGCCGCCAGTGACAATCCAAATCCGATCGGCATGTCTCCGCCTTCTCCAATGTTCCATTTAGTCTCCATATACTGACTCCTTGTCTTTTTCTGTATTTCGCAGTTCTGAAATCAATAACACTTTTCAGTATTCTCCAGCTTTGCAGCTTCTATGCATAAAAGGTGAGCTTCCCACACCCCCGCAATGCGTTTTTACCGTGCAGGAGACAAAGTTTCCTATACAAAATGAAAAAAAGGATGGCTTACACCACCCCTGTCAGTTTCAGTATCCAGTATATGACCCCCAGCCCCCAACTGGTCAGTACTCCATACAGTATCACCGGTCCTGCTATGGTAAAAATCTTGCAGCCGATCCCAAAGACCTGTCCCTCTTTTTTGTATTCAATCGCCGGGGCCGCTACGGAGTTCGCAAAGCCTGTAATCGGCACCAGCGTCCCGGCACCTCCGAACTTTGCCAGCTTCTGGTATACGTTACAGCCGGTCAATATCACACTGAGCAGCACCAGCCACAGGGAACACCAGCCTCCTGCCGTCTCCTGCTTCATTCCGATCCTGTCACACCAGTTCAGAATAAACTGTCCGATCACGCAGATCGCACCGCCCGTCACAAACGCTTTGCACATATTCAGGAAAAGGTTGTGGACAGGCGTTACCTGTTTTACATACTCCTGGTACTCCTGCTGTTTTCTCTGTTTCAAAATATCTGCCATCAAATAACCCTCTTTCTTTTCTGATCTGTTTTCCACATCATACTGTGCATCAACTGCCTTCTGTCCACAGTATGCCCGGTAAAATGTCAAAAAATACATTGTGGTTATTTCTATGCAGCAGAATGTCTCTTATCCTTCAACGATCAGATATTTTCCGTCGGGAAGCGCAAATACTTCTGCCTGTTCCAGCAGTTCCTCACGGCTCATGCCCGCCGTATCGGCTCCGTTCTCCTCGAAATAATCCCTGACTGCCCTGTAATTGTCAGCGACAACTGCCATACACTCGTCAAGAAATTCATCTGCCTCCTCCAGTGTCTCCGCCACCGGTTCATCAAAAAGCTGCTCCTGTTTCTTCAGAAACACCTCCAGATATTCCTTTTTGTAATTCATGCTCTCTCCTTCCTCTGCCGAAGCTACAGCAGCTTCTCCCGCAGTGTTCTGATTACTCCATCCTCTGTATTGGACCAGGTGATATGCTTTGCAATTTTCTTCAGCTGCGGATGTGCATTTGCCACCGCATAACTTTCACCGGCGCGCATCAGCATACCGATATCATTACAGTTGTCACCAAATGCCATTGTCTCCTCCGGCGCTATGTTGAACTGCTGCTGGATTGTTGCCAGCGCATTTCCTTTGTCAGCGCCCGGCTGCATAAAATCGATCCAGATTTTTCCTGAAACAGTTGTGTTCAGCTTCCTGCCGAAACGCTCCAGTATCTCGTCAGCGATCACATCCACGCCTGCCTTGCGGTAAACAGAAAGCTTGTTGGTTTTCCGGCAGTACGGAATCAGATCCTCTACCACTGCCATATTGTTGTGGTATCCGTCTGTAAGAAGCTTCATAAAATCAGGATGATTTCTTTCCACATACATAACCTCCGGTATGGACAGTGTGATCTCACATTCCTCATGTCTTCGCAGATAGCGCACCACTTCCTCTGCCAGCTCCGGATCAATGTACTTACTGGCCATGTTCGTTTCGCGGCACATCACATTCGTGCCGTTCTCGGAAATAAAAATCATATCATGCGCCACCGGCTCAAAGACGTAACGCATGCTCGCGTACTGGCGTCCGCTGGCCGCCGCGAACAGAATTCCTTTCTCCTTCAGCGCTCTCACCACATCGTAGATTTCCGGGTTGATCTGATCCGTACCCTCCGGAAGCAGCGTTCCGTCAATGTCTGTCACTACAAGCTTAATCATACTTTCCCTCCAGCACCTTTCTCAGAATATCATTTACATCCTTTGCTGTCTCTTTTGCAAACTTCTTTACCTCTTCCGGTCCATGCTCCATGGCTACAGGGAAACCGGCCGTGCAGAACATGGGGATGTCATTATAGTTATCTCCGATTGCCAGCGTTTCATCCGTCCCGATTCCGTACATTTCACACATCGCTGCCAGTGCACTTCCCTTGTCAGCTCCCAGCGGGCCTGTATCGAGCCACGTTTTGTCTGACATGGCAATGTTTGCACGTGAACCGAACTGTTCATCCCAGTCGTGCGCAATCCGGACAAGTCCGTTTCTGTTGTAGACGGAAATCTTCAGAAAGGGTTCTTCCACGGCACAGATGTCTTCGACGACGGTGACATTATTTTTTACATAATATTTCATGTGATCCTCGAAGCTTTTTTCCTTTGGCTGGATGTAGCACGTGTCGACGCCTGACAGAAGCACCTCGCAGCCGTCCTTTGCAAGGATGGATTTCATCAGCTCAATCCCCGTCTCCCGGTCATAGGAAAATTTCTTCAGCGCATTTCCTCTGTACATCAGCAGTGATCCGTTTTCGCAGATAAAACCAATGCGATCCGCTATTCTGGCAAACAGACGCTTCTGATTGGCGTACTGCCTCCCGCTGGCCGCCACAAAAGTACGCCCCTGATCCAGGAGCGCTTCAATAAGCTCAAGCGATTCATCCCTGACAATCTTATCCGGCCCCCACAGCATCGTACCGTCAAGATCACTGGCGATCAGTTTAATCATATACTTCTCTCCTTCCAATCCTGCTGCCTGATTTTATAGTTTGTTCACACCTGATTCGTATTCTTACGGCCTCATCAGCAAGTGATTCGGCTTGCCCTGAACAGGTTATATTTTCTGCATATGTTCTCGCATAATCTGATGAAACTGTGCTCCGCACCGCTCCACCTCACCAAGCACCGTATCAATTCCGTTTTCCGTGAGAAACCATGTGTCTCGCCCGATTCCACGCGTCACCACAGGACATACAAGGAACTGTGTTTCAGGAAACTGCTCCTGATAATACATCAGGCTGCGCCTGGCATGGAAGGCCTGGCAGCTCAGGATCGCCTTTCTGACTGTAAGCCCCAGCTCATCTGCCTTTTTTCTGGAATAAATCGCATTCTCATACGTGTACGTCGCCTGATTTTCCCGCAGAAGTGCTGTCTCCGGCACACCCTCCCGAAGCAGGATATCACAGAGGTAATCGCACTCTGTCCCGTACACGGGGGAATCAAATTTTCCGGCCGTAATACTGTATCTGCCCGACGGCATCACATACGGCGCAAAGCCTTCCAGGTACAGCTTCGCCGCATGCAGTGCAGCCTCCGGATAATTTCCGCCCGGTACAAAAATCATATCTGCCTTTTCCGGTTCGTGCTCCACAAAAATAAAATCTGTCAGGCACTGATAAAACATGGTATTCTCACTCATGAAATCTGCTGTTCTCCTTTTTTACGAAAGCCATGCCCGCTTCAGACGCTGGACGGCGTTTCTGATTGCAGTCTCGGAAAGATTCGCATAGCCCAGGATCACTGTGGCTGCCTCCGGCTGCTTCGCTTCCCCGACAAAATATTCCGACAGGCCGTACACTGCGACACCTTCCTCTGCAGCACGGCGGATTGCCTCTGTCTCCGTCATTCCGCCCGTAAATGTCAGAAGTACGTGGACCCCGGCGTGCTCCCCGCTGACCCTGCATATTTTCCGGAATGCTTTCAGTTCTTCCAGAAGTACATCATGGCGGCTCTTATAGACGGCACGCATTTTATTCAGGTGGCGTTCATAATATCCTCCGTTCAGAAATCCTGCGATAATCCTCTGATCCACACGGGACACTGTACAGGAAATATTTCTTCCACGGCTGTAGTACAGCTCCATCAAGCGTTTGGGAAGTACCATATAGCTGACACGAATGGCCGGGGCAATGGATTTGGAAAATGTTCCGATATAAATGACACGGTCATCGCGGTCATACCCCTGGAGGGCCGGAATCGGCTTTCCCTTATAGCGGAACTCACTGTCGTAATCGTCCTCAATGATAAAACGGTCGCTGCCCTGGCATGCCCACGCCAGAAGCTGCATTCTGCGCTTTACAGGCATAACCGTTCCCAGCGGGTACTGGTGGGACGGCATCACATACGCAATCTCAGCATCTGTCAGCGCCAGCCGGTCCACAAGCATGCCGGAATTGTCCATCTCCACAATGCGCACCTGGTTGGAAAGATTGCAGAAAAGATTATACGCCTTCCTATAGGTAGGGCTCTCCATGGCAATCTTTTTACCTGTGCCGAACATGCTGCACAGAAGAAGCAGCAGGAAATCATTCCCCGCCCCCAGCACAATCTGTTCCGGCTGCGCCGATACACCCCGGGCCTGATGCAGGTATTCTGCAATGGTATTGCGCAGCTCCGGCTCTCCCTGGGGATCCCCCAGCTGAAACAGGAGCTGATTTTCCTCCAGAAGAATGTCCTTTGACAGCTTCCGCCATGCATTGTGGGGAAAGCTGTTCAAATCCACGCCGTGAGGAGAAAAATCATATTCAGGCATCGCTTTTTCCGGCTCCAAAACTGTCCTGCCGGGGCTCCGGCTCGTCTCCAGACGGTAAATTCCCTCCAGCTCACAGACAAAAAATCCCTTGCAGGGCACGGCCTCGATATAGCCCTCTGACACAAGCTGCTCATACGCCATATCCACTGTCGTCCTGCTGACCTGCAGAAATTTTGCCAGCTTTCTCGTAGAGGGCAGCCTCTTTTTAAAAGGCAGCCCTCCATCCTGAATATCTTTCTTTATATATTTGTAAATCTGTTCGTAAAGAGGCACGGATGACGACGCATCCAGGCTGATCGTAAGTTCATTCATGATTCAAAAACTCCGGACGACATACCGTCCCTCATAAAGTACCGCTCATTCCTTCTGTTACTCTGCCTTCGGCAATTTAAACGAGCTCTTCAACGAAACAATACGGTTGAATACAAGGGCATCCGGTCTGGAATCCTTCGCATCCACACAGAAGAAGCCCTGTCGCACAAACTGGAAGCTCTCATACGGCTGTGCCTCTGCAAAAGCCGGCTCCAGCAGACAATCCTTCAGGACTGTGAGAGAGTTGGGGTTCAGGTTCAGAGAACCGTCCTCATTGTATACGCCCTTCTCTTCATCGATAATATTCTCATAGAGGCGCACCTCTGCCGTGATCGCCGTCTTAGCAGCCACCCAGTGGATGGTTCCTTTCACCTTCCGTCCTGTAAAACCGCTGCCGCATTTCGTTTCCGGATCATACGTACAGTGGATCTCCGTGACATTGCCGTTTTCATCCTTCTCAAAGCCGACACATTTCACAAAATACGCTCCCATCAGGCGAACCTCGTTGCCCGGGAACAGACGGAAATACTTCTTCGGCGGATTCTCCATGAAATCCTCTCTGTCGATATACAGCTCACGTCCGAAGGGTACCTTTCTCATACCAAGTTCCGGATTCTCCAGATTCATCTCCACGTCGAGATACTCGATCTGATCTTCCGGATAGTTGTCAATAATCAGCTTCACAGGATCGAGAACTGCCATCATACGCGGCCTCTTCAGCTTCAGATCCTCGCGGATACAGTACTCCAGCATCGCATAGTCGGCTGAACTGTTGCACTTGCTGACTCCGCAGAGCTCCACAAATTTCTGAATCGATTCCGGCGTAAAACCGCGGCGGCGCAGTGCCGCAATAGAGACGAGACGCGGGTCATCCCAGCCGTCGACAATCCCTTCCTCGACCATACGCTTGATGTAACGCTTTCCTGTCACAACATTGGTCAGATACATCTTGGCAAATTCGATCTGCTTCGGCGGCATCTCATACTCCAGCTCACGGACTACCCAGTCGTAGAGCGGACGGTGATCCTCAAATTCCAGCGTACAGATGGAGTGTGTGACACCCTCAATGGCATCCTCAATGGGATGAGCGAAATCGTACATCGGATAGATGCACCACTTGTCACCTGTATTGTGATGGCTGATGCGGGCAACACGATAGATAACCGGGTCGCGCATGTTCATATTCGGGGATGCCATGTCGATTTTCGCGCGCAGTACTTTTTCCCCGTCTGCGTACATGCCGTTCTTCATATTTTCGAACAGCTCCAGATTCTCCTCGATGCTGCGGTTCCTGTAGGGGCTTTCCTTTCCCGGCTCCGTCAGCGTACCGCGATATTCGCGGATCTCCTCAGCGGAGAGGTCACAGACAAACGCCTTCCCCTTTTTGATCAGCTTCACAGCGCCTTCATACATCTGCTCAAAGTAGTTGGAAGCAAAAAACAGCCTGTCCTCCCAGTCAGCGCCCAGCCATTTTACATCCTCAATGATGGACTCCACAAACTCTGTCTTTTCTTTTGTCGGATTCGTATCGTCAAAGCGGAGATTGAACTTTCCGCCGTATTTCTTTGCAAGACCGTAATTTAAAAGGATCGATTTTGCATGGCCGATATGCAGATATCCGTTCGGCTCCGGCGGGAAACGCGTGCAGACTGTTTTGCAGTGTCCTTCCGCAAGATCCTTATCTATGATCTGCTCAATGAAATTTTTAGATACTGTTTCTCTTTCCTTTTCCATTTTCTCCTCCTGAACCGCATCCTGCGGCGATGGTATCCTCACCGGTTTCTGCGCAGACCGCAAACACTCTGCGGCTGCCGGCAAAAGACCGGACAATTTCTCACATCATAGCACAAACACCGCAAAAATACAACCCTGACGCACATGCAGGGATTGTCGAAACACAGAAAAACTGATAAAATACAGACATGTATACCAGGGAGGAGTTATGAATATGTACTATTTTATCATCAACCCCGCTTCCGGCTCCGGAAAGGGACTTGCAATATGGAAGACCGTGCAGTCAGAGCTTGACCGTCTGCATGTTGATTACTCCCATTTTCTTCTGCGAGGTCCCGGAGAGGGAACTGCACTTGCCAGATCACTTTCCGCCAGCCACAGACCGTGTACGCTGGTCGCAGTCGGCGGTGACGGCACAATCAACGAGATCATCAACGGCCTGGGCTCCTTTGAGAATATCACATTTGCATGTATTCCCACGGGCTCCGGAAATGATTTTGTCCGCGGACTCGGTCTGACCCGTGATCCCCTGGACGCACTGCACAGGATCCTGTCTCCTTCAAAATACCTCCATATCAACATCGGACAGCTTCAGATTAACGGTGAACCTTCTCCACGGAACTTCGCAGTCAGCTCCGGTGCAGGCTTTGATGCGGCGGTATGTTATTCTGTTGATTCTTCTGCGCTGAAAACAGCACTGAACCGTTTTCACTCCGGCAAGCTTGTCTATCTGCTGACGTCTCTGTGGCTCCTTTTTACCATGGAGCGTCTGACACTTTCCATTTCCATCGACGACGGTGAGCCTGCAGTATACGAAAAATCCTACTTTACTGCCGCCATGAACCTGCAGTATGAGGGCGGAGGTTTTCGTTTCTGTCCGGATGCCTCACCCGATGACGACATGCTGGATCTGATAGTGGTAAACGGGATTTCACGTTTCCACGCACTGTGCCTGCTTCCGCTGTCCCTGTTCGGCAAACACATCGGACATAGCGGGATCCATGTATTCCGCTGCAGGAAAGCAGCCATTAAAAGCACAGACAGACTCTGCTTCCATACAGACGGGGAAATCCGCGGCTTTTCAGGCAGTGCCCTGTTTTCCCTCTGCGAAAAAAAACTGGCTGTCATCTTACGATGACGGCCAGCTTTCTGCCCTGATATCGTTTAATTGAATCCGACAAACTTCTGCGCGATCTTATACGCTGCGACAGCAAACTTTCTCCCTGCTGCTCCCGGAAGATTCATTGCCGCCCCGAACAGGCTGCCCCGGATACGGCGGTATTCCTTCTCATCCTTTTCCTTCAGATACGCCCACACATCTGCTTTCTTTGCGAGTGCTTCCTCCGTCCCGGAAAGAATCAGCATGATGGAGGTAACAGTCATAATCTTCGTCAGATAAATCTCCATGTATTTTTTCAACTGTCTGCTCCTGTCGGAAAAATCAGTATCCACCATGACGTCTATCATGATTTTATTGACGCGTATCTGCTGATCAATCCTGCCGATCATCACCTTTTCGTTGACTGACTGATCATCACGGCCAATGAAATAATGGTACAGATTCACATCCATATAGTACAGTCGCTTTACGCTGACAAGCGGCTGGAATGCAAAAATATTATCCACATAAAATGTGTGTTTCGGAAGCTCCATTTTGCAGTCGCGCAGCAGTCCGGTCCTGTAAAAAATATTGTGCATCAGAATATACTGTGTCTGACGCATGTGACGCATCTCATCCCAGGAGAATACCGTATCCACAGGAAATACATTTTTAAACCGCATCAGTTTTTTATGCTTCGCTCCCACTTTATCGTACACAAAATTGGCAAGCAGAAGATCCACTCCTCCCTCCTGCTCCAGCTCCTTCATTCTCTGTACAATCTGAATCAGTCCCTTTGTGTTTACCCAGTCATCGCTGTCCACAACCTTGTAATAAAGTCCGGTGGCATTGCGAAGCCCTGCATTGACAGCTTCGCCGTGTCCGCCGTTTTCCTGATGCACTGCTTTGATAATGCCGGGATATCTGGCTGCATACATGTCTGCAATCTCCGGCGTCCTGTCTTTCGTGGACCCGTCGTCCACAATCAGAATCTCCACGTCATTTCCCACAGGCAGAATCGACCTGATACATTTCTCCATATAACTCTCTGAATTGTAGCACGGAATCGCCACTGATAAAATTTTCATTCTTCAACTCCTCATGTAATATGTACGGTTCTCTGACTTTCCAATATATATGATGTCGCAGTCAAAAGATACCAGACCTCTGACTCCGGTATCATTATAGCCCAGTATGCCATGTAAAATCAAGTATTATGACTATTATTTCCAGTGCAGCCTTCAATCTTCTGTGTACCGGTCCTGCCCGAGACGAATACTCAGGTACGATGCGTACGCGGCAAATGCAGCCGGAATCGGATATTCTCGCTCTGTCCGCTCCGGGTCAACAAACAGTATATCACCCATATCTGCGCGGCTGCGCTCCCCCCAGTCTCCCACCTCCGCCATGTACCCTGTCATCTGCCATTCCACATGGCTGAAAATATGTTTTGCGGGGGCCAGAGGCCAGATTCTGAGCGGTGTGAATCCGTATCTCTTCACCTGTTCCAGCGCCTCCTCCGAAGAGAGATGTCCCTCCACATTCGGCAGCTCGTACAGTCCTGCCAGAAGTCCTCCGGACGGGCGTTTCCGCACGGCAGCATGTCCGCTGTCCCTGATCACAAAGACTGTCTTTTTTTCCACACGGCGTTCTTTTTTTGATGCTTTTACAGGCAGCTCCATCTGGCATCCCTGTTCTTTTGCACTGCAGAACATACTCACGGGACAGCTCCCGCAATCCGGCATTCCGTTCGGAACACACACCGTTGCACCAAGCTCCATCAGCGCCTGATTGAACGCGCCGGGATGATTCCGGCAGCCCGGCGCTCTGCCATACGGCTGCTGTGACTCCTCCGGCATGATCTCCTGCAGTGATTTTTCGAATTCCCGGCGCACCGACTGCTTCATAATATCTCCGTCATACCCTGAAATTCTGCTGATCACCCGCAGCACATTTCCGTCCACCGCAGGGACTGCACGCCCATATGCAATGGATGCAACAGCGCCGGCCGTATAGCTTCCGATTCCCGGAAGCTTTATCAGTTCCTCATATCGGTCCGGAATCCTGCCGCCGTACTGTTCCACAACTACGCGGGCAGCCTTCTGCATATTCCGCACTCTGTTATAATATCCCAGTCCTTCCCACAGCTTCAGAAGCCTGTCCTCCGGACACTGCGCAAGTGCCTGGACATCCGGCAATGCTTCCGTAAAACGTGCAAAAAAAGGCTTCACTGCCTCCACCCTCGTCTGCTGCAGCATGATTTCCGACACCCAGACGTTATATGGCAGAGGATTCTCTCTCCACGGAAGGATTCTGGCATTCCGGTCAAACCAGGCCAGCAGCGGATCGACGATCTGCGTAAGCTTCTGTGTGCTGATCTGCCGGAAATTTCTGTTGTTTGTGCCTGTGGCCTGTGTTTTCATATTCTGCGTTTTTATATTTTGTGTTTCCATATTTTGTGTTTCCATATTTTCCGTATCTGCATTCTGTGCAGTTACTTTCTGCTCACCTGTCTTTTTCATATTCAGATCCTGTTCACTTTTTCATAAAGGCTGCCGTCAACCGGATACCACTTCGGGGCAATATCCTCTGTATGCGGCAGCCTGAGCCTGTCATTTTTCACTGCGGTACTTATTTTACCATCAACAATCACGAAACAAAAGCACTTTTTATACTGTGAGGAAGGTAGAATATCCGTTTTCCCGCAGTACCTGCTCCATCCGCACGGCATTGTCAAGCTGTCGGAATGCGCCTACCTGGACTTTATAATAATCGTCCTCACGCAGAATGTATGCAGGAAAATTCTGCTGAAGAAGGCGGTAGAGCAGATCCTCCGCGTACTGTCTGTTCCGGAAAGCTCCTGTCTGCACACGGTAATACGTCTGTGGCGAAGAATCCGGACAGCGATACTTCTGAGCCCTTCCTTCCGGAATTTCACGCATCATATTCTCACCTGCATTCTCTGATCTCACTGCTGCGCGCCTCTCCATATCCTCATACACGGTTCCGCGATCTTCACGGGATGACCATGCATCCGCCCAGGCTGCCGCCTTTCCCATATCTTCCCGATTTTCGTTTATTTCTGTTTCTCCCATATATCTCCCGCCATCTGACATGTCTGTTTCTTCCATGTTCCTCCTGCTTTCTGCCGTCTCTGTTTCTCCCATATACAGGGTGCGGAGGACTCCATCTGCGATGGCCTGAGCCACCTGGTCAAACTGCTCATCAAAAAGCATATTGTCAGCCTCCGTATTGAGAAAGCCCGCTTCCACAAGTACAGCCGGAAGCTGCGATCTGCGCAGAATGATGAGACCGGGACGCTCCTTCACACCCAGATTTCGAAAGCCGACCTCCGAAAGTTCTTCGTTGATCGCTTCCGCCAGCTCCAGTTTTTTTCCTGACCGGTCATACACAAGCGTCTCCACCCCGGAATACTGGTTCGGTTCAGGGCTTGAATTGCGGTGAATCGAAATCAGAAAGTCTCCGCCCTCCCTGTTGGCAATCCTCGCCTTTTCCAGCGGTGTATTGTATACATCTTCCGTCCGCGTATAAGCCACATCCACGCCGCTGTTCTCCAGAATATTCCCGACAGCCAGCGCAAGACGCAGCGTATCATCCTTCTCTTTCCTTCCCTCGTACATTGCCCCCGGTTCATCCCCGCCGTGCCCGGCATCTATAACCACCTTTGCCATGCTGCACTCCATAAAATCCTTTTTATCCAGAATATGCACTGTCCTCATATTCTGATACGCAGGTTTTTCATATCTATCTTTTCACTTTCGACAAAGAATTTATATTTCTTGACTTGCACGCGTTAAAGCGTTATAATACAAAAAGCTAAAAGCGTATCTAATTTTGAGGAGGATATTACAATGAAGAAACAGGTTTTAGCTGTGGCTCTTTCTGCAGTTGTTGCAGGAAGTCTTACAGGAATGAGCGTATGTGCTGAGGAAGGACAGACATATAACATCGGTATCTGCCAGCTTGTACAGCACGACGCACTTGACGCTGCTACACAGGGCTTTGAGGACGCCCTCACAGAGGAGTTCGGAGATGCCGTTACATTTGACGAGCAGAATGCACAGGGTGATTCCAACACCTGCTCCACAATCATCAACGGTTTCGTTTCAAACGGTGTTGATCTGATCCTTGCAAATGCAACACCGGCACTTCAGGCTGCTGCAGCAGGCACAAACGAGATCCCGATCCTCGGAACATCCGTAACAGAGTACGGTGTGGCACTTGAGCTTGAGGATTTCGACGGAACAGTAGGCGGAAATATTTCCGGTACATCAGACCTTGCTCCGCTGGCAGATCAGGCAGCCATGCTGCAGGAGCTGTTCCCGGATGCAGAGAATGTAGGTCTTCTGTACTGCTCCGCTGAGGCGAACTCTCAGTATCAGGTAGATACCGTAAAGGCATGCCTGGAAGAGCTTGGATATGCGTGTGAGCTTTACGCTTTCTCCGATTCCAACGATCTCTCTTCCGTTACTACGACAGCATCTTCTGAATGTGATGTAATCTACGTACCGACAGACAACACAGTCGCTTCCAACACAGAGATCATCAACAACATCTGCCAGCCGGCAGGCGTTCCGGTTATCGCCGGTGAGGAAGGTATCTGCGCAGGCTGTGGTGTTGCCACACTTTCCATCAGCTACTATGACCTGGGCGTTGCTACAGGCAAGATGGCTGCACGTGTTCTGAGCGGCGAGGATATCTCCGCAATGCCGATCGAATACGCACCGAACTTCACAAAGAAATACAACGCTGATATCTGCGAAGCACTCGGCGTAACGATCCCGGATGACTACGTAGCAATCGGTGCTGAAGAATAAGCTTCTGAAGAGACAACGGAAGCAGTTATGCATATCCGAATATGACTGATTAATCTGGACAGCGGGAAAGGACTATCCTCTCTCGCTGTTCATTTCAGTTTTGGGAACACTTCACCACATCAATCTGCAAAACAGGAGGAACTTTTCAATGAATATCATGAACCTGATCAATGCACTGCCGGGTACGGCTGCTCAGGGGCTGATCTGGGGAATTATGGCAATCGGTGTTTATCTTACATACCGCATCCTGGATATTGCTGACCTGACTGTAGACGGCACCATGTGTACCGGAGGTGCCGTATGTATTATGCTGATGCTTGGCGGCTGCAACGTATGGGTGGCTCTGCTGGCAGCTACCGGTGCAGGTATGCTGGCCGGTCTGGCAACAGGAATTTTCCACACATTTATGGGCATTCCCGCCATACTCGCCGGTATCCTCACACAGCTTTCCCTGTATTCGGTCAATCTGAAAATCATGGGCAAGGCAAACCAGGCGATTAATGTGGACAAATATGATCTGCTCGTATCGCTGCGTTACATCAAAAATGTTCCGATTACCCGGAATACCATCCTGATCGTGGCTGTCATCATCGCCATTCTGATCGCAGTGCTGTACTGGTTTTTCGGTACAGAGCTTGGCTCCTCCCTGCGTGCCACAGGCTGCAATCCGAATATGTCCCGCGCCCAAGGTATCAACACTGAATTCAACAAAGTACTGGGCCTGATGATTTCCAACGGTCTTGTCGCTTTTTCCAGTGCCCTTCTGGCACAGTATCAGGGCTTTGCAGACGTCAATATGGGCCGCGGCTCCATCGTCATCGGTCTGGCTGCCGTCATTATCGGTGAGGCGATCTTCGGAAGAATTTTCCGGAATTTTGCTCTCCGCCTGCTCAGTGTGGCTCTCGGATCTATCCTGTATTACGTTGTGCTTCAGACTGTCATCTGGCTCGGAATTGACGCGAACCTCCTGAAGCTGCTGTCTGCACTCATCGTGGCTGTCTTCCTCGCAGTTCCGTACTGGAAGAGCAAATACTTCACAAAGCCTGCAAAACGGGGAGGTAATGCAAATGCTTGAACTGAAAAATATCTATAAAACCTTTAATCCCGGAACAATCAACGAAAAGGTGGCCCTGAACGGTCTCTCCCTGAAGCTGAATGACGGCGATTTCGTCACTGTGATCGG
Source organism: Lachnospiraceae bacterium (assembly GCA_004557975.1). GTDB lineage: Bacteria > Bacillota > Clostridia > Lachnospirales > Lachnospiraceae > Choladousia. The sequence continues at coordinate 18,863 of SFEV01000022.1, read as the reverse complement.
CGGAAACGGAGCCGGTAAATCCACCATGCTGAATGCGGTGGCCGGTACGTGGCTCGTAGACGAGGGACAGATTCTGATCGACGGCATCGATGTCACGAAGCTTCCGGAGCACAAGCGCGCCGCTTATCTGGGACGTGTTTTCCAGGATCCGATGACAGGTACGGCTGCGACAATGGAAATTCAGGAGAATCTGGCCCTTGCCAAAAGACGCGGAAAGCTCCGCCTGCTCCGTTCCGGCATCACAAAGCAGGAGCGCGAAGAATACAAAGAACTGCTGAAGGTCCTCGGTCTCGGACTGGAATCACGCCTTACCTCCAAAGTCGGACTGCTCTCAGGCGGTCAGCGCCAGGCACTGACTCTGCTGATGGCGACGCTTCAAAAGCCGAAGCTGCTGCTGCTGGACGAGCACACAGCTGCTCTGGACCCGAAAACAGCGGCCAAGGTACTGGAAATCACAGATATGATCGTCAACCGTGACCATCTGACTACTCTGATGATTACCCACAATATGAAAGATGCCATCGCGCACGGAAATCGTCTGATTATGATGAGTGAAGGAAAGATCATCCTCGACATAGAGGGCGAGGATAAGAAAAAGCTGACCGTCCGTGACCTTCTCGATCAGTTCGAGCGTGCCAGCGGCCAGCAGTTTACCAACGATTCCGCACTGCTCGGATAGAATTTGCGTAAGTCAGCCCGCTTTGCTGCTTCACGTGAAAACAAAAAACGGCTGCCGCATTTACGGCAGCCGTTTTTCCAGTCATTTTTATAACAGTCTTTTTCTGTCCGCTTCTCATTACAGGCTCAGCAGATTTTTCACCGATTCGCCCCTCACAAGCTTACCCTTAATCAGGACATGCTCAATCAGAGTCGTCCTCGGACTCTCGATCAGGCTGATCAGCTTATCCGCCGCAACCTTCCCAATCTCCGCCGCATCCTGGTGAATGGTGGCAAGGCGCGGCTCCAGCACACTGGTCATGCGGATTCCGTCATAGCCTGCAATAGAAATATCCTCCGGGATCTTAAGTCCACGTTCTTTAATGGCATTGATACCACCCAAAGCAGCAAAATCATCGGGATAAAGAATACATGTGGGCGGAACAGGCAGAGACAGCAGTTCGTGAGTCAGAGCCTTCGTCATCACCGTGTCGCGGTACTGCGCTTCTTTCATATAATCGTCCGGAGCATCCAGACCGTTGGCCGCCATGGTCCTGTAAAAGCTTCCGAGACGGTTGCGTGTTACGGAGGAATCGGCTCCGTGGATATACGCAATCTGTCTGTGCCCCATACTGCAGACGTAATTGACAAGATCCTCCATGCCGCTCACATTGTCGGACATGACAGAGGTCCTGTTGTCAAATACGTGGTCTATGGTAACCACAGGCAGATCACTGTAAATCAGCTCCTGTACACTGGGATTGAAGAAATCAATACATGCAATTACCACACCGTCGACACCACGATACCGGCAATGCTCATAATAACTCATTTTTCTGTCAGATACTCTGCTGTTTGTAAAAGTAATATCATATCCCTTCGTCTCAGCCTGAACTTTGAAACTGTCAAGCACGGCAGCAAAAAAATCATGGGTCAGTCCGCTCTGTGCCTCATCCACAAACAGTACACCCAGATTGTAAGTACGGTTCGTCTTCAGAGCGCGTGCAGAGGAATTCGGAAAATACCCTGCCTCCTGCGCCGCCTGCCGAATGCGCTTTTTTGTTTCCTCACCGATATCGCTGTAATCATTCAGCGCTTTACTGACTGTAGCGACGGAAACTCCGCACATTCTGGCTATATCCTTCATTGATACCATTTCTGCACCTCTTTATGAATACTAAAACGTTTTCGCATTATATGTTTATAAAAAATATCTATATTTTTCTGTTTTTATTCCGTATTTTAGTTTATTTTACCACTTCTCTCACGTTGAATCAACTTCTTTTGTGTGTTTTTTTCTGTATTTTTCTGTTTTTTTCATTTTTTCAAATAATTTTCTGTCAAACTTGAATTCAGCAATTTTTACGATTTTTCTATAAACACAATTTTGCTATTGATTTCCGCTGAAATATGGGATATACTCAACAAAAATGGTTGATATTTTTTCCGCATTTTTTTATTTCCATTTACTAAATCGTTTTCACAACTGTTTTTCCAAATAATAATTAATAAAGGAGAGTGAATTATGAAATTCGGCTACTTTGATGATGCGCACCGTGAATACGTCATCACAACTCCCAGGACTCCTCTTCCATGGATCAATTATCTGGGATGTAATGATTTCTTTTCTCTGATTTCCAACACCTGCGGAGGCTACAGCTTCTACAAGGATGCCAAGCTGCTGCGCATCACACGATACCGCTACAACGACATTCCGTACGATGCAAACGGAAAATACTACTATATCAAGGACGGGGACACTGTCTGGAATCCCGGCTGGCAGCCCACAAAGACAGAGCTTGATACCTATGAATGCCGTCATGGCATTGGCTACAGCCGTTTTCTCTCTTCCAGAGATGGCGTCGCTGCGGATCTTCTTGCCTTCGTCCCGATGGATGCACCGTGTGAAATCAACCAGCTTACCCTGAAAAATACGACAGATCATCCAAAGACGCTGAAGCTGTTCTCCTACGTGGAGTTCTGCCTCTGGAATGCCATGGATGATATGACGAATTTCCAGCGCAATCTGAGCATCGGAGAGGTGGAGGTCATCGGATCGACCATTTACCACAAGACAGAATACCGTGAGCGCCGCAATCACTATGCATTTTACAGCGTAAATGCGGCTGTGGACAGCTTTGACACAAGCCGCGACAGCTTTATCGGAGCGTATCGCGAAGCTTCCTGTCCCGCTGCCGTTGAAAACGGAGCATGTGAAAATTCCATGGCCAGCGGCTGGTCACCGATCGCTGCACATCAGCTCACAGTGGAACTGAAGCCCGGAGAAGAAAAATCTTTCGTATTCGTGCTCGGCTACGCGGAAAATCCGAAGGAAGAAAAGTGGGAAGCCCCCAATGTCATCAACAAACAGCCGGCCATCTCCCTTCTCTCCCGCTTCCACACCGACGAACAGGTGACCAAAGCTTTCCGTGATCTGAATACATACTGGGACGGCCTGCTCTCCAGATATTTCGTCGAATCGTCCGACGAGAAGGTAAACCGCATGGTAAATGTCTGGAACCAGTACCAGTGCATGGTGACGTTCAACATGTCGCGCTCTGCCTCCTACTATGAATCCGGCACAGGACGCGGGATGGGCTTCCGTGATTCCTGCCAGGATCTGCTCGGCTTCGTTCACCTCATTCCCGAGCGGGCGAGAGAGCGGATCATTGATATCGCCTCAACACAGTTTGAGGACGGAAGCGCGTACCATCAGTACCAGCCTCTGACGAAAAAGGGAAATATGGATATCGGAAGCGGCTTCAATGACGATCCGCTGTGGCTGATTGCAGGAACCGCCGCATACATTAAAGAAACAGGAGATTTTGGGATTCTCGATGAAATGGTACCCTTCGACAATGATGAGAGCAAGGCTGCCCCGCTCTTCGAGCACCTGACACGCTCTTTCAATTATATCGTAACCCACAAGGGACCGCATCGTCTTCCTCTGATCGGACGCGCCGACTGGAACGACTGTCTGAATCTGAACTGCTTCTCAGATACACCCGGAGAACCGTTCCAGACGACAGGACCTTCTGAGGGGCCTGTGGCGGAATCTGTTTTCGTGGCAGGTATGTTTGTCAAATACGGACAGGAATATGCCCGGCTCTGCCGCCTTCTCGGCAAAGAAACACTTGCAGAGGACGCGGAAAGAGAAGTTGCAGATATGTATGACGCCATCCTGAAGGACGGATGGGACGGAGAGTGGTTCCTTCGCGCATATGATGCCAATTCCGAAAAGATCGGATCCAGTGAATGTGAAGAAGGCCAGATTTTCATCGAGCCCCAGGGTTTCTGTGTCCTTGCAGGTGTCGGTGTGAAGGAAGGTCTTGCCGTCAGGGCCCTTGATTCTGTCAAAGAGAGGCTCGACACAAAATACGGCATCATGCTTCTGCAGCCTGCATACACCAGATATTATCTGAACCTCGGGGAGATTTCCTCCTATCCGCCGGGATATAAAGAAAATGCCGGTATTTTCTGTCACAACAATCCCTGGATCTCCATCGCAGAGACTGTTGTAGGACGCGGAAACCGTGCTTTTGAGATCTATCGCAAGACATGCCCTGCCTACATTGAGGATATCAGTGAAATTCACCGCACAGAGCCGTACGTTTACTCCCAGATGGTGGCCGGGGCTGACGCCAAATTCCACGGTGAGGCAAAGAACAGCTGGCTGACAGGTACGGCTGCCTGGACTTTTGTCAATATCTCCCAGTCAATTCTCGGCATCCAGCCGGAATATGACGGACTTGCTGTCAATCCCTGTGTGCCGGAAGGATTTGGAAGCTTTACGGTACACCGTACCTTCCGCAAAGCTCAGTACACCATACATGTGGAGAATCCAAAGAATGTCCAGAAAGGCGTTGAACGTCTGATTGTTGACGGGAAAGAACTTGAGGGATGTGTCATTCCTTTTGAGGACGGAAAGACACAGTATCAGGTAACTGTCGTTATGGGATAATTTTTTCGCAAAAAAGTGTACTTCGCATATTCTCGCGAATTTACTGAACAACAAAAAGGGACTTACGCAGGCAGAGCAATCATTGATCCGCTCTGTCTGTGACAGTCCTTTTCAGATATGGCTAAATCCGTGCCACACCACATCACCCTGCTATTGTATCCAGGCAGACAAAGCTCCTTGCCCGCAGCATTTCCTCGGTCTCATCCATATCAGAAACATGCAGAACCACAGCAGGTTTTCCATTTGCAAGGTCAAATGTGGAGTAGATGTAATTGATATTGATATTCCCCTCATGTACAACGGCAAGCAGCTCATCCAGCGTGCTCTGCTCCTTTACTTCCACTGCAATCACCTCGCACGTCTTGGCGACAAATCCTCCTCCGGTCAGTACATCCACTGCCTTTTCAGGGCTGTCCACTACCATGCGCACAATCCCGAACTCCGGTGAATCAATGGTGGAAACTGCATAAATACCTATTTCCTGTGAATGAAGTGTCTCCGTCACCCTGCGCAGAAATCCTTTCTGGTTCTCTATGAAAATTGCAATCTGTGTGATCATAACTGTATCCTCCGATTTCTTTTTAACTTTAAAGCACTAAAGAAGTATACGCGATACTCTGTTACTTGTCAAGCTCCAAGGATCAGATTTCTGATCTTCCTGGTCAGATGGTACGTACCTGCATCCTTTTTCTGCTGCATCATCAGAATCGTCATATCCCGCCGGGGCAGATTTGCGAAATAGCAGCCGAGCCATCCATCCCAGCCGTACTCTCCGCATTCCGTCAGCGTCCCGGCCATTCCCGGATCTTTCACAATACGCATCAGATGAGAATACGTGTGTCCCTCAAGACCGATCCACTCATGCATGGCCCGCTGCTGCTCCTGTGTCAATCCGCCGGAAGTCATATATCTGACGGTCTCCCTGTTCATGATTTTCACACCATCCAGAGTGCCTCCCTGTGCCAGCATCCTGGCAAATCTGCAGCAGTCATCAATGGTCGAGACGAGCCCTGCTCCTCCGGATTCAAAGGCCGGACGGTGATCCATCCTGTTCTGTATAACAAGGTGGTCTCCGCTAAACAGCCGCATGTTTCCGTCTCCGGTACTCTCATAAACTCTGGAAAGGCGATCCTGCTTTCTGCGGGGCACGTAAAATCCTGTATCATTCATTCCCAATGGTCCGAATATATTTTCCTCCAGGAAATCCCCGAAGCGCATGCCGGAGACCTGCTCGACAACTGCTCCCAGTATATCTGCAGACAGACCGTAGCTCCAGGAAGTCCCCGGTTCATACGCCAGCGGAATGGAACCGAGATGCGCTGCAAACTCTGTCGTGGACACCTCCTGTTCTGTTCCCAGCTTCCTGATGCATTCTGCCAGATACGAAAGAATCATCCTTCCTCCCTTCGTATCCATACCGCCATACGTATAGCCCGACGTCATATTCAGCAGGTGCAGAGAGGTGAGCGCGCAGCGAACCGGACGCACCGTATCCTTCTCCTCCACCATAAGGTGCCCGAATCCCGGAAGAATCTCTGATACCGGCTGACACAGATCCAGCATTCCGCGCTCCATCAGAATCATGACAGCCGCAGCTGTAACAGGCTTCGACATGGAATACAGCCTGTAAATCGTATCTCTTTCTATCTTCTTTTTCGCTTCCACATCAGCATAACCCTGCTGGTCATAAAAAATCTCTTCCGTACCTTGCTGCACCAGGACGCTGATCCCAGCCGTCACACCGCCGTCCACTGCCTCTGCGATAACCTCATGTATCCTTTTTTTTGCGTAATCATCCATAAAAACATTCCCCTTTCTCACGAAATTATACAACGTATACACGGTCAATTCCACATTTTTTCTTATTTTTTCCATAATCCCTTTACTACTTTCCAATATTTTTTTATAATTTACATAGACCAGTTTCAGGCAGACATATTTCATTTAAAGGGGGTATTTTTTTGTACGCAAGAAGATCTGTTTCTGTCATCGCCGCCGCTGTCTCTGTGGGCATCTGCGTTTTTATCACGTATATCAGCCGTGATGTCGATCTGAACACACTGTTATTCAATCTCATTTTTCTCGCAGTCATGCTCCTGATGCTGACAGTTTCATACATTGCAGGCATTCGGCGGCTGATGCAGGTCGGAAAAGGGCTGAAGCGCGCAACCGACACAATCCGCTCCGGAGGAGACAGAGCACCGGACACTTCCGGGAATGCACGCACACTGTTCCAGAACAGCTTTCTGGACGACTGCTACCAGCAGTACCGAAGCATGGACCGCAGTAATCCCGGAAGCTCCTGTGATATCCGGAATTTTATTAATGAAGAGGTTATTGAAACGTATGTGCACCGCGGGATTCTGGAGCTTGTTCCCGATATTCTGACCAGTCTCGGAATTCTCGGTACCTTTGTGGGACTTGTCATGGGCCTGAGAGAATTTGATCCCTCCGGCTATGAGCAGATGGCAGGATCTGTCACACCTCTGATCAACGGCATCAAGGTGGCATTTATCACATCCATCTACGGTATTTCCCTGTCCCTCTCCTTCTCTTTCCTTCTGCGCAGTGAATTTTCCAATCTGTCGGCGCTGACGGAAGTATTTCTTGATACATACTATCTGCACGTTCGCCCTCCCTATGAGGTGGACTCTCTGTCCAGACTTCTGAAGCACCAGAAAAGCCAGGAGGACATGGTGCAGGATCTGACAGGACTGTTTGTGGAGCAGATGGGAAAAAGCTTTGAAAATGCCATTACACCGGCCTTTGACCGGATGACAGACGGCATCAGCCAGGTGGTGGAAGCATTTACAGTCAGTCAGGAACAGGCTCTTGCAAATATCTGTGAGCAGGTAATCGGACAGATGCGCTCAGAGCTTACAGATGATTTTACGCAGATCAGCAAAACGGTAGACGAGATGCAGAAATCCTACGCAGGATACACTGATTTTATGGATCGCTCCATGATGCGGCTTCAGCAGACCTTTACTTCGCTGCAGGAGCAGATGAAACACTCGGAAGCATACAGTTCCCAGTCTCTCGACAAGCTGGCCTCCGCTCAGGAGGAAGCTTACCGGATCAGCCAGGAGCAGAAGGCGACGTATCAGGAATATATCCGTTTCATGTACCAGAGCATCGAAAAATTTTCCCAGGTCTGGGAGAAAAACAGCGAAAAGCTGCAGGCTTACTCCGACGAGATCGCCAGCATGGGACCCGTCCAGTCGAATCTTGAAATCCGCAGTGACCTGTCCAGAATTGCCTCCCAGCTCCAGGATATACAGAAGCATCAGAAGACCGCCGAGCTTTCTGCCGATATGCAGGAGGAGGATGAGGATACGGCGTATCTTCTGAGGCAGACACTGCGCAGACTTGATGATCTGGAGGATCTCATGTCAGCACCGCGCCTGTTCCGCTCACGAAAAAAGAAATGACGGCATACCACATGATAGGAAAGTGAGGGGATTTCATGTATTCCAGACGAAAAAAAACGTATGAACGCCACAATATCTGGCGTTCCTATTCCGATATGATGGCCGGACTTCTCCTGCTCTTTGTGCTGGTTATGTGCGTTTCCTTTATGCAGGCGCAGAAAAATTATCAGGAAAAGCTCGCAGAAGAGGCGGCTCACCAGCTGACTCAGAATGAACTTCTGTCACAGCTTGAGGAGCGCGAGAGCCTGCTGGCCAGTCAGCAGACAGAGCTGGATGAGCAGAGTGCGCTGCTGGCCAGCCAGCAGGAGGATCTGGACAAACAGAGTGCGCTGCTGGCCAGTCAGCAGGAAGACCTGAATAAACAGAGCGCCCTTGTGCTTTCCCAGCAATCTGAGCTGGAAAAGCAGAATTCTCTGATGCTGCAGCAGCAGGCTGCCCTGGATGAACAGGAACAGCTTATGATGGCACAACAGCAGAAGCTGGAACAGATCATCGGTGTCAAAGCCGACCTGATCGCGGATCTGAAGCAGCAGTTTGACGAGCACAGCATAAATGTCGTTATTGACGAAGCAGACGGCTCCATAGCCCTGGATTCCAACGTTCTCTTCGGCTACAATGAAAATGAGCTGACCGACGAGGGAAATGAAATGCTGGGCGAACTGCTTCCCATCTACTGCAAGGTGCTGATGACACCGGACTATCAGTCATACCTCGCTGAAATCAGTATCGACGGATACACGGATACCAGCGGTGACTACCTTTACAATCTGAAGCTTTCACAGGAACGTGCACTTGCTGTAGCCAATTATCTGTTCACCATCGCCGACTCTTTTCTGGATGAGCAGGAACAGCAGAACCTCAGGAGCAAACTGACTGCCAACGGTCATTCCATGAGCAATCCTGTCTACTCAGAGGACGGACAGATCAATATGGATGCCTCACGGCGTGTGGAAATCAAATTCCGTCTGAAGGATGAGGAAATGATCAACGAGATGAAGCAGATACTCGATACGACGTCTGTCGGCATTTCAGAATAGCCAGAATCAATTCCATTTGAATAATTAAGCACAAAATAAGGGGCTGCCCCGGCAGATATAAGACTCTCAGTGTCTTCATATCCGCCGCGTGCAGCCCTTTATATTATTCCGCCGGCAAACGATACACTCCCGTCAGCGCAGGCGCCATTTAATGGTGTATATTCCCGATGCTTTTTTGTCATATGAGGAACGTTTCACTCTGATATAGTACGTTCCCGTCTTGACCTTTGCCTTCTTCCCGCTCAGAAGATTGATGGAGTAATACGTACCTCCATTATTTTTCAGAGAACCGATGCGAACTCCGTTCTTGTAGCTCGGTCCGTACAGGTAAAACTCAAAGTAGCCGTTATTTGCCGTGTCAATCGTCAGTTCCAGCTTGCGGCTCTTTGTCACGTTGAATTTGTACCAGTCTGTCGCTTTGGAGGACTCTCCTGCCGGAACAGTGGCTCTGATTGTTTTGTTCTGCTTCAGTGTAACAGCTTTCTTCTTTGATGTTCCGCTCTTGGCTGTCGCCTTCTTGAATGCAGCGGACAACACATAACGTTTCTGGCCTGTCGTCTTGATAAAGTACGTTCCCTTTTTTACGCCATACACAGCGACTTTTGTCTGATCCGCATTGACCATCGTCGCATAATTGCTGTTGTCCAGGCGCTTCATATTTGAGCTGTACAGTTCGACACTGACATAGCCAAGGGTACCGTAATCAGAAACAGAAGTACCGGTAACTGCAAGCGCACCGCTGCTTCCCACAGAAATTCTGTGGTACACATTCGTACTGTTGTCTTCCCAGATACCGGAGTAGGCATAAACGCCATTTGTGGGCTGCATGTCCACATACACATCTCCCGCCGCAAATGACGTGACTCCCAGCATCAGAGCAAGCACTGCCGCCGCCAGCAAAAGCTTCATGATTTTTTTGTTACTGCGTGTTTTTCTTTCCATATAAACTCCCTCCCTGTATGAATAATAAATACAGATTTAATATAACATAATTACCATGATCTAACAATAGAAAAGCCAGAAAACAGTAAAATCAATCCTGTTTTTGCACCAAAAATAAAACCGGGGAATTATATTGTGACAGAAAAAGATATGCTGTAACAGAGATTTTTGCATGAAAAAAGCGGGTGATGGGAATCGAACCCACGTGTCCAGCTTGGAAGGCTGGTGTTCTACCATTGAACTACACCCGCATGAAATAAATATTTTTCTCAAACAACGCAATAATTTTATCTCTTTTCCTGATATTTGTCAAGTATATTTTTGAATTTTTTTATTTTGTTTTTATTCAACTGTTACTGTTCCCGTGCCACGGTATTCAGCTTCCATTCCACAGCCGCCCGTTGCCGGGCGGCTGCAATGAATTCTGTTTCTCAGTCATCAATATCCATCATTGTGCAGAAGCTCATGCTCCTTGCCTTTCAGGAATCCATCATACAGGCTCTGAATCATCGGATTATCGTTCGGACGCTTGATCATAGCTGCCTGGTCCGCATTATACAATCCACGTGTTCTGGCTGCCTTTGTGCGGTCACCAGCTCTGCGCGGCTGACCTCCACCCATGATACATCCACGGCGGCATGCCATAACCTCAATCAGATGATAATTTGCTTCTCCGCTCCTTACTTTTGCAAGAACAGTATGAGCATTTGCCAGACCGCTCACAACACAGATGTTGACGTCCATACCGTTGTACGGAATCGTAAACTCCTTGATCGGCTCATCACCGCGCACGCCGCAGTTTGCAACCATCTCAAGAGCAGCCTTGTCATTGGGAACAAGTCTGCGGAGAACTGCTTCAGTAACGCCGCCCGTCACACCGAACAGAACACCGCCGCCGGAGCCAAGACCGAACGGAACATCGCTGGCTTCTGCATCGAGGGATGCAAAGTCAATACCTGTAGTCTTGATCATGCTGATCAGCTCTGTAGTCGTGATTACGTAGTCTGTATCCTTCTCGCCCTTTGTATAGCTGTTGGGACGGTTGATCTCTATCTTCTTTGCCGTACACGGCATGAAGGAAACCATCACGGTGCGTTTGCCGCCGGATTTCTCCGGATCACGGAACCATTCCTTCGCAACTGCGGACAACATGCCCTCCGGGGAACGTGCCGTGGAAAGATTCGTCTTGTATTCCGGATACTGGTCACACACGAATTTCACCCATGCCGGGCAGCAGGAGGTCATGATCGGAAGCCTCTCACCTGACTCAATACGTTTCAGGAACTCTGCAGACTCCTCCATAACGGTAAGGTCTGCGGAGAATGTTGTATCGTAAACCTCATCAAAGCCCATGCGGTGCAGAACATTGACAATCTTGCCCATAACACTCTTGCCCTTTGTCAGGCCAAATGCATCACCGACTGCCACACGCACAGCCGGAGCCACCTGCGCAATGACGCGTACGTTCGGATCTGCCAGTGCATCCCAGACCTCATCCACATTCATATGGATGCTGATTGCGCCTGTAGGACAGAATACACGGCACTGACCGCAGCCGACACAGTTGGTCTCGGCAATCTTTTTATTGAATGCCGGCATAACCATGGCATCCGTTCCACGGAACGCGAAGCCCAGCACATTGATGCCCTGAAGCTCATCGCAGGCACGCACACAGTTGCCGCAGAGGATACACTTATTCGGATCGCGGACGATGGACGGTGAGCTCATGTCCAGCTCCCGTTCCTCTCGCGTGTTGTCAAAACGCACTCTTGTAATACCGAAACGGTGCGCCAGCTCCTGCAGGTTGCAGTTGCCGCTCTTGACACATGTGGTACAGTCTCTGCAGTGCGCTGCCAGCAGAAGCTCCACAATCAGCTTGCGGTATTTCTTTATTCTTCCGGAGTTGGTATAGATCACCATACCGTCTCTCGGCTCTTCTGAACAGGATGCAAACATTCTGCCCCTGTCATCCTCTACCGTACACAGACGGCATGCTCCAAATGTCGATAATTCGGAGTGATAGCAAAGCGTAGGGATATCGATGCCAGCTTTGCGAATGATAGATAACACATTTTTCTCGTCGGTAAATTCAACTCGTCTACCGTCAATTGTCATAATTCCCATACCGTCACCTCCTTAATCTTCTACGTAGATTGCATCGAATGCACAGTTTTCCTTACATGCACCACAGTGGATACAGATATTCGGATCGATGTGGTAGCACTTCTTGATCTGGCCGGTGATCGCGCCAACCGGACAGTTCTTTGCACACTTCGAGCAGCCCTTACAGAATTCCGGATTGATCACATAGCGTTTCATTGCCTCGCAGACCTTTGCACGGCACTTGTGATCAACGATATGCTCAACGTATTCATCACGGAACAGGCGCAGCGTAGAAAGTACCGGAAGCGGAGCACTCTTTCCGAGTCCGCACAGAGCCATGCTCTTAACCATCTGAGCAAGCTCCTGGAGACGGTCCAGATCTTCCAGTTCGCCCTTGCCTGCAACAATCTTTTCAAGGATCTCAAGCATACGTTTCGTACCTTCGCGGCACGGAACGCACTTTCCGCAGGACTCACGCTGCGTAAAGCTCATGAAGAAACGTGCCACCTCTACCATACATGTATGCTCGTCCATAACAACAAGTCCGCCGGAACCAACGATTGCTCCGAACTTCTTTACGGAATCAAAATCAAGCGGAACATCGAGATGCTCCTCTGTCAGACAGCCGCCGGAGGGACCGCCGATCTGGACAGCCTTAAAGTTTCCGCCGCCCTTTAATCCGCCGCCGATGTCAAAAATAATCTCACGCAACGTCGTTCCCATCGGAACTTCGATCAGACCTGTATTCTCAATGGCACCTGTCAGTGAGAAGGTCTTTGTTCCCGGACTGCCCTCTGTACCGATACTTCTGTACCAGTCTGCGCCGTTCAGAACAATCTTCGGGACGTTCGCAAAGGTCTCGACATTATTCAGGACGGTCGGTCTCTCCCACAGACCCTTTTCCACTGTACGAGGCGGCTTTACACGCGGCATACCGCGGTTGCCCTCGATGGATGCCGTAAGAGCGGAACCTTCGCCGCAGACGAACGCGCCTGCACCTCTGTTGATATGCATATGGAAGCAGAAATCTGTGCCGAGGATGTTGTCACCCAAAAGCCCGCGGCTCTCCAGCTCCGCAATGGCATGGCGGAGACGTTTTACGGACATCGGATACTCAGCACGCACATAGATATAACCATCAGCAGCCTTTACAGCGTACGCCGCAATCATCATACCCTCGATCAGACGGTACGGATCGCCCTCCATAACGGAGCCATCCATAAATGCACCCGGGTCACCCTCATCACCGTTACATACAACGTAGCGGGTCTTCTCCTTCTGGCGTGCCACCTGTTTCCATTTCTTTCCTGCCGGGAAGCCTCCGCCTCCGCGTCCTCTCAGACCGGAACGGTCAACTTCATCAATGATCTGATCCTCGGTCATATCAAAAATGGCTTTCTCAAGAGCCTTGAATCCTCCGCAGGCAATGTACTCGTCCAGAGACTCTGCGTCCACCTTGCCGCAGTTTTCCAGTACGAGACGCGTCTGCTTCGCGATAAACGGAATCTCCTCCGGCTTTTTGTAGGAAACACCCTTCTGCTTGTACAGAAGATGCTCCAGCACCTCATTGTCCTTTACGCTGCGCTCAAATATTTCCTCGCAGTCACTTACCTGGACCTTCGTATACTGAATAACCTCGTCGCCCTTCTGAATGCGAACGAGCGGTCCCAGCTCACAGATACCCTGACAGCCTGTCTTTTTAATACCCACATGAGCGTCCTTGTCATGAGGTGCAAACTCCAGAACTACGCCCGGGGCATCCTTACAGATTTCAAGAAATTTCTCATAAATTTTTTCAGAACCGGTTGCAATACAGCCGGTGCCGGAACAGACGAGGATCCGGCAATCGTAGGAATCCAGTGCTTTGCCTGCAGTTTCTCTTACCTGCAGCAGTTCTTCTCTGTTCTGAATCATACTGTGCCACCTCCTCTTAAAATATCGATCAGTTCCTCAGCCTTTTCCGGTGTCATACGCGGATGAACCTCCTCATTGACCATCATGGTCGGTGCAAGTCCACAGGCACCGAGACATGATACGGTCTCAACTGTAAACATCATGTCATCCGTCGTTCTCTTTTTCTTGCTGAGTCCCAGCTTCTTGTAAAGCGCTTCCAGCACAGGCATGGATTTACGTACGTGGCATGCCGTTCCGTCACAGACCTTGATCACGTACTTTCCTTTTGCTTCGAAGGAAAAGTTCTCATAGAATGTGGCAACGCTGTACGCCTTCGCTTCCGTGATGCCGATCTGCTCAGCCACATACGTGAGAAGCTCTCCCGGAAGATATCGGTAAGCCTCCTGAATGTCCTGCATAATCGGAATCAGCGAACTCGATTTACGTCCATAGCACGCAATAATCTCATCCACTTTCTGGTAGTAAGATTGATCCAGCATGAAAGTTACCTCCTTTTGTACATTATATTGTTTTTCACCCGTATAGCTAACATTTATTATACAATAAGCACAATCAATTTACAAGAAATTTCTGAAATTTATTGTAATATTGCCCATAATTTTTGTTTTTTTATTAACAATATTGGCATTTATTTAACATTCTAAATGGGCTTGCAGAGAAAAAAACAGGCTGCAGCAAAACCAATGTACCAATGGCACATCAGCCTGCTGCAGCCTGTCAGACAGACTCTGGCTGCTTTATTTTTCTGTTATTTTACCGTAACGGTACATACTGCTTTCTTCTTACCCGCCTTGATGGTAATCTTGGTTTTACCGGCTTTTATGCCCTTGACCACACCGCTCTTTGTCACGGTTGCAATCTTCTTATCAGCAGAAGTGTACGTCACCGTATCCTGCGTCGTGACCGGACTGATCAGCGGCTTCAGTGACAGCTTTTTGCCCTTCTTAACCGTGATTTTCTTTGACGTAAGTTTAACAGAGGTTGTGGTCACCTTAGCCTTCTGTACCTTCACCTTCACCTTCTGCTCAAGTCCGCTGGCAAGGGTAATAGTGAGATAAGCCGTTCCGGTCTTCTTCAGCGCTTTCAGCGTGCACGTTCCGTTCGCCTTTCCGCTCACAGTAAAGAGCTTCTTATTGCCGGATGTCCAGGATACCACAGAATCGCCCTCAGCAAGTCCCGTCACCGTAAACTTCGTGGTCTTCTGGCTCTTCTGCATCTTCAGCGAAGTCGCAGGAATCGTCATGCTGCGCTGCTGCGTGATGCCGCAGCCTGTGCAGACGCGTTCTTCTTTTATGGCCGTCTTCGTGGAAGCCGGTGTCGCTGCCCATTCACTCCACGTATGCACACCTGTGGCAGCTACCGGTTCTGTCGTAATAACTGCACCGCAGGAAGTACATTTCTGTACTTTTTCACCGGGAACCGTGCAGGTGGCCGCTTTTGTCACTTCCCATGTGCCAGGCACGTGAGTGTGTGCAAGCATGGGGATCGCTTCCGTCTCAATGTAGGTACAGCCTGTGTTCGTACACCTGCGCTCCTGTGTTCCGGCCGACGTCTCCGTCGCAGGCACTGTCACGGTCCATGCGCCCATACTGTGGCCTGTGGCCTGGATGGACTGCGTATTGACAACTGCTCCGCAGCCGGTTCTCGTACATTTCTGTACCTTTGTGCCTGCTTCTGTACAGGTGGCAGGTGTCACTTCCCATGCGCCAGGAGTATGTCTAAACTTTGGAATCGTCTGTGTCTCACTGTAAGTACAGCCTGTGTTTGTACATTTACGTACCTTTGTGCCTGCTTCTGTACAGGTGGCAGCCTTTGTCGTAGTCCATGAACCCATACTGTGGCCTGTGGCCGGGATGGACTGCGTATTGACAACTGCTCCGCAGCCGGTTCTCGTACATTTCTGAACCTTTGTGCCTGTTTCTGTGCAGGTGGCAGGTTTCGTCACTTCCCATGCGCCAGCAGTATGGCCAAGCTTTCCAATCGGCTGTGTCTCACTGTAAGTACAGCCTGTGTTTGTACATTTACGTATCTTTGTTCCGGCTTCTGTACAGGTGGCAGCCTTTGTCGTAGTCCATGAACCCATATTGTGGCCTGTGGCATCAATTGTTTCTGTACGGACATAGTCACAGCCGTCTTTTGTACAGGTAATCTTCTTTTCCCCTTCAGCGGTACAAGTGGCTTCCTTTGTAATTTCTGTGTGTTCATCATGCATGCAGAGAACCACCGGAATCGCTTTGCATGCAATCCATTGTCCCTCTGTATTTCTGGCTTCCAGATAGACATCAGTGAAAACAGGTTCATCCTGTACAGTCAGTTTCAAACCAGATGATGCTTTGATATTCGCTGTTCCTTCCTCTGCTTCAATCAGGTTTCCATTGTAGTCTGTTGCAAAATAGGTTACCTCAAAGTCGATCTCTTCTCCCTGTGGCGTCGTAATACCATAACGTTTCACAGACAGATTGGTCACTGTCCCCAAATCCGTATAATCCTGCGTATTCAGATCGAGATATATCGGAACATTCTGTGGTTCGATTGCATAGTACAGACCGGTTACATTGATCCTGACAGATGTACGGGCGGCCTCAAATTCATTATTATCATCATCCGTTACGTAAGCAACTACAGTAACCCAGGTCTCACCCCGCTCATCTTTTGCAGTTACGCATCCAGAATCAGCAACCGTTATCAGACCTTCATCATAATCACAGTATTCTATCCTGTAATTATCGTTATCAACGATATCGTTTGTAATGACATCATTCCCTGCTTCAGAGTCATCCGGCTGTGATGAAACGTAATGCAGCTCAGCAGTAATCTGAAGCGAATCACCAGGCATCACCTCTCCGTCCGACGCCGATCCTTCTGTCCATGCATTGAGATAATACAGGTTGTCCCTGACATTAATTCCCATATGGAGTTCTTCCGGAACAGAGTCGGAATCTGTACTTCCTGCTGGTGCACGCAGTGTAAAGTACATGTCTGTATATCCCTTGTCGACAGCTTTCCAGAGGATATTTCCGTCTTCCAGTTCATTTTCTGACATAACACTTTCATCTGTTACTGTAATCTCTGAGATAATTACCGGAATTTCCTTTCCTTCCGGATACCGGCTGTTCTGGATATACAGCGCATCAACCAGATTTCCTTCATTGTCTTTCTCAAAGACCAGACCGCTTCCTTTTATCATTTCCATGTACTCGTCACATCCGACTAAATGGCATACAGGGTTCATCACATCAATCCATGTATCTGTCTCGGCCAGCACAAGCTTTTCATCACCCTCGCCGTATGTGAGTCTGGCACATACCCGGAAATTCTGTCCAACGAATCTTTTTCCTGCGGTCAGCGTAAGTGTTTCATCGGAATTCTCTTTCCAGATGACACACTCTGCCTCCCTTTCACCGTTCTCGTCGTACTGCAAAACATCCCAGGAAATATCATACGCTTCATCCTCAGGAACATCTGTCAATGTAAGGGTCAAAGGAGCTCCGATATAAATACTGCTGTGATCTCTGTCGCCATACGAATAGACTATATCTGCGTCATACTCCAGTGAATCAAAATAATATGTCTGCCGCGCCAGTTCAGTACCCTCCTGATCCAGAGCACACAGGGTTGCTTCCACATTCCAGTTGCCCTTTCGCACCAGAGTATCCTCATTTTGACCGTAATCCCACGCATTGCGGTCCAGTCCTTCTGATTCCCAGACAAAACGGATGCTTTCGTCTTCGGATTCAGTTTCTTCCGGATTTCCATCTTCGTCAAATCTGTAACGGTACAGGGACGGCTCTATGTCATCAATTGAGATTGTCCCTCCGACTGAAAGCTGTCTGACATCCTCCTCAAGATTCGACGGCATAATCTGCCAGTAATCATCTGTCACATTAATATGGAAGGTCTGATATGCCACAATCTCTTCATTAACGTATGCGCAGACGGCTATCTCTGTATCGCCGTTTTCATTGCCTGCCTCGACAGAAAGAGTATGGTCTTCAATTGTAACATTGATCAGATCTGTATTATACCGTGCTTCTTCATTCAGCTTCAGAATATAGTCCTCATATTCTTCGCCGTAATGCCTGTCCTCGTCAATATCATACGACTCTTTCCACAAGGAAGTCCGGATTTCCACTGTCTGCCCTTTCAGTACACAGTCTGTTGATCCTGAATAACTGCCATCTAAATAATATTGTTCTCCACCTACATATACCGGGAAAGTATATTCCTGTTCTTCCTCAGAACTGTCATCACGGTAATAAACTGTAACTGAAGCTTCTCCAATATTTTTGGCTTCCAGGTAATAGTATCCGTTTTCATCCGGTCTGACGAAGGTTCCAGTCTCATCATCCTCATATCCCTGGAACGTAAGAACATTCACATTACCTTCAACGCTTTCTGCTGTCACTTTTGTAATTTGATAACTGAATTCGTCTCCTTCCGGGATGTCAGCATTTTCCACCCATCCGGTATTGTCGATTTCGAATCCGTCTCCCCACCGCGGAAGCATATTCCAGCTTTGCCTGCTCCGTCTGCTGCTGCAACTTGCGGCAGTTCACCCTGATGCCTGCCAGCTCCATGTCAGCCAGCACGCGCACCAGGGGCAGCTCTATTTCCTCATACAGCTTCGTCATGCCAAGAGCCGCCAGCTTATCGGTCATGACCTTGGCAACATCTGCCAGCACCAGGCACTGCCAGCCAGCCAGCTCCGCCTGCTGCCACCCATCAGCCTTCTCAATCACATTGCTGCTGCCATACCGTTCAGCCAAATCCTCTACAGCATACCTGCTGGCAGACGGATTCAGCAGATAGCCTGTCAGC
>SFEV01000078.1 GCA_004557975.1 Lachnospiraceae bacterium | reverse complement strand
CCTCTGCGAAAAAGTTTTTCTTATATTTTACACTATCCTTTGGGAATCCACATGAAATCAGCACATTTTGTGCGAATTATTTTTACCTTTCAGAACTGTCATGCAACCTCTTTTTTCTCTCTTCTTCACAGTTGCTGTAATTTGTGCTATAGTGGTAAGAGACATCCTGCATCAGCTGCGGATGTCCTTCCTGTGCTTCGGCATAACCGGAGCATCAGTTTATGACCCGGAAATGTTTCTTCCTATTTTATATGTTTTATTGTGGAAGTTATACCGGATTATTATTGGGGAGGTTCTCTGCATGGCAACTGACACAAGAAAAAATCTGCTGACGGAAGGTCCGATCTGGAAACGTATGATTTCCTTTGCGTTCCCACTTTTCCTCGGAGCACTGTTTCAGCAGCTTTACAATACGGCCGACTCTCTGATTGTCGGCAATTTTCTCGGGAGCAACGCGCTGGCAGCTGTCAGCTCATCCGGCAGCCTGATTTTTCTGCTGGTTGGTTTTTTTAATGGCATCGCCATCGGCGCCGGTGTCGTAATTGCAAGATATTACGGTGCAAAACAGTATAAAGAGCTGCAGAGGGCCATTCACACTGCCGTAGCCTTCGGCATTCTGTCCGGATTTCTTCTGACCATCCTTGGACTGATTGCAGCACCTAAGATTCTTATTCTGATGAAAACTCCGGAAAATGTACTGCCGAATTCCATCCTGTATTTCAGAATTTATTTTCTGGGGTCCCTGGGCTTTGTCCTGTACAACAATCTTGTGGGAATACTGCAGTCTGTGGGAGACAGCCGCCATCCGCTGTACTATCTGATCTTTTCATCCGGAACCAACGTGCTGCTTGACCTGCTTTTTATTGGTGTGTTCCGCCTGGGAGTCGGTTCTGCGGCAGCTGCCACAGTGATCTCTCAGTTTTTAAGTGCCGCACTCTGTCTGCACCGTCTGACGAGAAAAAGTCCCGCGGAATACCGCATTTCCCTGCGCAGCATCCGGTTTGATCCGTATATGCTGCGGCAGATTATTGCAAACGGTGTTCCCGCAGGACTCCAGAATTCCATTATTTCTCTTGCCAATGTGTTTGTCCAGTCGAATATCAACAGCTTCGGAGATATGGCCGTGGCAGGCTGCGGATCCTATACCAAAATTGAAGGCTTCGGCTTTCTCCCGATTACGTGCTTTTCCATGGCACTCACGACATTTATCAGTCAGAATCTCGGAGCAAAGCAGTATGAACGCGCCCGGAAAGGGGCACGCTTCGGCATCACGTGCAGCCTGCTTCTTGCTGAGCTGGTCGGGATCACAATCTATATGACCATCCCTGCGCTGATCTCTGCTTTCAACAGCGATCCGCAGGTCATTGCATACGGTACTTCTCAGGCGCGCACGGTGACGCTGTTCTACTTTCTGCTGGCATTTTCGCACTGTCTGGCCGGCATTCTGCGCGGTGCAGGCAGATCAGCCGTTCCGATGATTGTCATGATGATCTGCTGGTGTTTTATCCGTGTCACTTACATCACTGTGATCGTGCGACTGATTCCCCGTATCGAAATGGTCTTCTGGGCATATCCGCTGACCTGGTCACTGAGCTCTGTGATATTTCTGATCTACTATCTGAGATCCGACTGGTGCAGCAGTCCCCGTTAAGAAAAGTGCCGTGCCTTCAGACGCATTCCTGCGTCAGGCACAGCCTTTTTTCTCTAAGCGCCTGTATCCTCGGCCGTTTCCCAGTCAGAAATACTCTTTTCCAGGACTTCGCCGATTATCCCCGACGATATGGTGTGCACCTGAGAAGACTTCTCCTGCTGCACATAATAATTTCCCAGTTCATCTGTATTTCCAATTCTGAATACGAAGGAAACTTCTGTCTTACTTTGCGCCTCTGTCACGCTTTCTGTACTGTCCTCCGTGTCACTCTCTGTCTCCTCTGTCCACGTCACAGTCAGAATGGCAGACGGATCATCCAGACCATACCGTGACGGATCCTTGCAGTCATGTTCCACATAATCTGCATATTCTAGCCCGGACAGCTTTGTCAGTACATTATTTACTTTTTCCGAATCTGCGTCCAGCACTTCCGAATCCGAACCGGATATTTTCCACTTCGCATCTTCCAGATACACCTCATATGCATCTGTGTCGCGCTGCAGAGATATGCGCGTAATTTCCGATGCATTCAGATGCGGAAGCTCTTCACTGACCGCATAATCGTACAGATCATCGGAAAAAGCGGTCCGGAGTGCGGAGGATACGGTATAAATGACAGATTCTTCTCCATTCACCATAATATAATCGTCTCCCGTTCCTGAGTTGGTGGCTCCAATCACAATCTCTGTCTGCCCGCCATCCTTATCTGTCAGCGTAATCGTATTCTGTGGCTCATTGATTCCATATTCTGCGCTGTCCTCCACATTTTCCAGGGTACGTACCGCATTCAGCGGGGCAAGCTGGACAAGAGGTCCAAGAATTGCCTCTTCGTCCACAGGAAACGTCTCATCGTCCTCTTTTATCCACACATCATTCTTCAGGATAAAGGAAACCTGTTCATGATCCACTGTAAAAGTCAGTCCCGTCACAGAATTCGAATCAACATTGAGAATCTGTTTTCCCTGTTCCAGAGCTGTCATTTCTGCCTGTTTATTATTATAGCTTTTCAGTGCAGCATAGGCTGATGACAACCCGATCAGACTGGCTAAGCCTGCAGCCATGGTAATCCTTTTTTTGCTCATACGCTTCGTCCTTTCCGCTCACTGCTTTCTTCTGCTCAGCCATACCATCAGACCGTATATCAGAAATGCTCCCGGTATCACAGCTATCACAATAATGCTCCAGAAGCTTCCCGCTGCGGACGTCACGGTCAGATAATCCACAGACATGCTTTTCACCGGAACCGATACGGACGATGTCTGACCGCACAGCCAGCTCAGTGTATTCATAAACAGCGTTGTGTTTCCTCCGGAAACCATCTGATCAGCCGACTCATCCATCAGAGACGAAGAAGTATACAGAGCAATCCTCGTCTCCTCCGTCCGGGGCGCACGGGCCGACGGTGTTTCTGTTTCCGGTTCACTGTCTGTTTCTGGTTCTGCAGCTTCACCTGTGTCCGCTTCCTCTGCTGCTCCGGAAACCTCCTCTTCCAGCTCCACTGTCTCTGTGATCAGCACACCGAGCTGGAACGGACCATCCACATCACCGTCCTCCTTTTCATATGTCTGCATATTCTCCACCCCGACCTTGGAATATGCAGAGCCGGATGTGGACAGAATTCCCTCCACGTCAACGCCGTCTCTCTTATCCTCCGCCATCGTTATACCCTGCGCTGCCGCCAGAAGCACATAGGCATTGCCGCCTGTCAGATCAGAGGACACCTCTGTGGCATTAATGTCCGGCACCAGATAATACGGTATCTGTACATAATAATTGCTGTTTCCTTCCATCACAACACCGTCTGTGATTCCTGTACCGTAATAAGATAAAACAGATGACAGATTTTCCATAGACTTCCCTGTATAATCGGTGAGAATCATGGTCCTGCCGCCTGTTTTCAGATAATCCAGAAGTTTTTCCGTCTCTTCTTCTGTGAGATCCGCACCCGGCGCTGCAAGCAGCACACACGCCGCATCCTCCGGAACTTTATCTGCCGTAATCAGATTCAGGGATTCCGTTTCAATGTTCGCTTTCTCAATCGAATGGCGAAGCGAATCGTTCAGCTCCATCTCCCCGTGTCCCGTCAGAACATACAGCTGTGGCTGACTGTCAGACCCAAGCGCTGCAATGGCGCTCGTAATCTGTCCCTCCGCATCAAAGCCCGTTGTTTCATACGTGTAATAGCTGTAATTGAATTCTGCCTCATACATGTCATCATACGGGATGACGCGGCTGCGTTCGCCACAGACGGCAAGGACACTGTTGTCTTCCACGCTATCATCTGTGTACTGGGAAGTAAATTTCGGATATACCACAGGATCCTTCTCCACTACTGTGACTCTGGATGACAGATCATCGTAACGCTGCAAAAGCCTTGATACATTCGAATCACGGCTGGCATCCTGCACAATATAATAAAGTGTGACATCCTCTGTAAGCCCAGCCAGAACCTCTTTCGTCTGTTCGCTGAGGACTGAGAGCTGATTGCTGCTCAGATCAATTTCCGTATACTGTGACGGAAGCTCCGCCACCACCAGATTCAATATCACCGCACCTGCAACAACAATTCCCGTCAGTGCCATGCTGTAAGTCCCATATTTCAGACGCCGCCTGTTCAGAGCCGGCTTTCTCATCTTCAGTGACGGTCTTTTTATTTTCCATTTCATATTCTGCAATTCCTCCTGATACAATCATCCTCCAGTTTGTCAGCCCCATCGTCTCTTCTGCACAGACTGTACCGTCAGAAACAGAAATACCGCAATCACCGACAGATAGTATACGACAGCAGTCAGATCGAGGATTCCTGATGCAAAATCAGAAAAATGGCCGGAAAGATCAAGAACATTCAGTATTTTCTGTATCAGTCCTTCATAAAAGCTGCTGTTTACAACGTACACAACAGTCAGTACCGCCTCCGCTGCCGCACCGGCGATGACTGCAATCAGAGCACTGCCGATCATCAGGTAAACGCAAAACGCTCCGACTGCTGTCAATGCAGCCAGCGTAAAAAAGGAACCATCCGACGTCTCCGGAAAAAAGGAGGCGATCCCCTGAATCACATAGCAGAGAAACAGAAGCAGAAATGTGAGCACCGCAGCAATCACCTGACTCTCAGTAACAGAGGACAGATAAAGCCCGATGGCCAGGAAGCTGCATCCAAGCAGGAAAAATCCCAGCAGCGCCGTGTACGTCTCCGGATAGGGAATCGTGCCAAACTGCGACAGAATCAGCGGATAAATACAAAGCACTGCGACAGGGATCAGGTACACCGTGACAAGTGCCAGATATTTCCCGACCACCACCTGCGTAACTGACACAGGAGCCGTAAAAAGAAGCTGATCCGTCTTCTGCTTCCGCTCCTCCGCCAGAATACGCATGGTCAGCACCGGAACTGCGATCAGAAACACAAAAAGAACGGAATCCAGAGTATAGGCAAATTTGGGATACGCCCCCTGCAGATGGTATGCAGTAAAATAAACACCGCAGATCACGAGCAGAAAAGCAATAAATACATAGCCGATCATGGACGTAAGAAATCCCTTTACTTCCTTTTTATATACAGCCGTCATGATTTCCCGCCTCCTTCCACAGGTTCTTCCACAATTTCCTCCGCGTACCCTTTCATGGATTCTTTCGCAGATTCTTCCATGAGTTCTTCCGCGTACCCTTTCATGGATTCTTCCACAGGTTCTTCCATGGGTTCCTCCGGGGATTCTTCCATAGATTCCTCCATGCTTTCATTTACAGGATTTTTCTCCCCTGTAAGCTCCAGGAATACTTCTTCCAGTGATACACGGCTCTGCTGCATACGCAGAATGGGCAGACGCTGCCCGGCGCACCGGAAGAATATCTGTTCCCGCAAATCTGCATTTTTTTCCATTTTCACTGAAATATCACAGGCATCCGGCTCCGCAGATGGCCTGACTTCACTGGATACAATTTTGCCCAGTCCTTCCAGCAGACTTCTCGATGCAGATATACTTCCCCGGACTGTCAGTTCCAGAGTATCCGATCCCTGCATCAGCCGAATCAGGTTATCCGGCGTGTCACTGGCCACCAGCCTTCCATGGGCGATAATCATGATATGATCACAGATTGCGCTGATCTCTGAAAGAATATGGGAACTCAGAATTACCGTGTGCTGTCTGGACAGGCTGCGGATCAGATCCCGGATTTCAATAATCTGCTTCGGATCGAGACCTACCATCGGTTCATCCAGGATAATAATTTCAGGGAATCCGAGAATTGCCTGAGCCAGCCCCACACGCTGACGGTAGCCCTTTGACAGGTTGCGGATCAGACGATGCTGCACATCCGCTGTACCTGTCAGCTCCATCGCATCGGAAATATACTTTGCGCGTTCCTTCCCCGGCAGTTTTTTCAGCTCTGCAGCAAATGTAAGATATTCTGCCACGGTCATTTCCGGGTAGACCGGAGGAACCTCCGGCAGATAACCGATACATTTCCGTGCTTCTTCCGGCTCATCCAGAATACTGTGACCGTTTATGCGTACTTCACCGGAGGTAGGTGCAATATACCCCGTCATTATGTTCATTGTTGTGGATTTTCCGGCCCCGTTTGGGCCAAGGAATCCGTAGATCTGTCCTTTTTCTACGGTAAAAGAAAGGTCATCGACTGCGGCCTTGTCGCCGTATCGCTTAACAAGATGTGTGACTTCAATCAAGCTTCACTCCTCCTTGTAAAATCATCCGTGCCGGGACAGTGACGTCTGCCCGCGTGACACGTTCTCATTATTCCCTGATTTTACAGGAGAAGTGTGTTTAATTTGAGATAAATCTGTGTTTATTGTGTGGTCAGATTTTTTCCATGATACATCTGCAGATTTCCTGCAGACTTTTTCCGTCCGTCTTTACCACCACGTCAGCTGCCTCCAGATACTTCGGCAGACGCGCTTTCAGCAGACCGGTAATATATTCCACATTCATGTTGCCCTCAAGGAGCGGCCTCGTGTGAGAATTGCATACCCGTCCGTAAATAGTCTCAGGCTTCGCGCTCAGATAGACGATCATCCCGCTCTTTTTCATTGCGTCTACATTGCAGCGGCGCATCGGCACACCGCCTCCGCAGGATACCACCGTGTTCTCCTGCTGCTGCAGCCCCTCCAGAAGCCTGGTTTCCAGACTGCGGAAATAATCCTCGCCCTTCTCAGAAAATATCTGCGATATTTTCATGCCCTGTTCCGCCTCAATCTGTTCGTCCATCTCAATGAGCCGCATGTGATACTGCTGCTTTAACGTGCGGGCAATTGAGGACTTTCCCGCACCCATGAATCCTATCAGGAAAATATTATTCTTCATTGTAGATCCTGCCTTCTGTCATAATTTTATGTCATCTATTTTAATCTGACCGGCCTCTGAATGCAACCGTCATCTGCGAAATTCTGTCACTTATCGACAGTTCCTGTTCCCTTCGTTCACAGTAACCCGTTTTGCGATGCACAAAAACTGCTTTTCATGCAGTTTCTCTCCGCAGCAAAAATGGCACAGCCATCCAACTGACGGCCATGCCAATATGAATATCATTTATTTATCTGAAGTATACAGAATTCCATCTCAGTTCATTCTTGAAGTTGCGGATGGTCGTATCATTGTCAATATAAACTGCCTCGATACCCATTGCGTTTGCCCAGTCTCCCATCTGCTCTGCTGTCAGGTCGTAGGAGAATGCTGTATGGTGAGCGCCGCCTGCAAGGATCCATGCTTCCGCACCTGTCTTCAGGTTCGGCTGCGGTGTCCAGAATGCTGTAGCTACCGGGAGCTTCGGCATCGGCTTCTCAACCTTCTTGCAGTCTACGGTGTTGATAATCAGACGGAAACGGTTACCAAGGTCGATCAGGGATGTTGCCACAGCCGGACCTTCCTTGGAAGTAAATACGAGACGAGCCGGGTCTTCTCTGTTGCCCATGGTCAGCGGGTTCACCTTGATGCCGATGGGGCCGTCTGCGATGGACGGGCAAACCTCAAGCATATGAGCCTGAAGGATACCTTCCTTGCCCGGAACCAGATTGTAGGTATAGTCCTCCATGAAGGATGTTCCCTTTGCATTCGGAACATTCTGTGTCATGATCTTCATGAGGCGAACCATGGCTGCTGTCTTCCAGTCTCCCTCGCCGCCGAAGCCGTAACCCTTTTCCATCAGTCTCTGGATTGCAAGACCCGGAAGCTGCTGCAGACATCCAAGATCTCCGAAATGTGTAACGATCGCCTGATAGTTCTTCTCCTCCAGGAAACGCTCGAAGCCGATCTCGATCTGAGCCTGAACTGCAACGTGTCTGCGGAACTCTGCCTCGTCTCTGCCCTCAAGCAGGATATCATACTTGTCATAGTATTCTTCAACGAGTGTATCTGTGTCTGCCTTTGATACAGCCTTCACTGCCTCTGCGATTTCATTTACAGGATAAGCATCGATCTCCCAGCCAAACTTGATCTGAGCCTCAACCTTGTCGCCCTCTGTAACGGCTACGTTTCTCATGTTGTCTGCGATACGCATAACACGGATATGGCTACTCTCCATGATACCGATTGCAGTTCTCATCCAGGAAGCGATCTTCTCCTGAACTTCCTTTTCGCTCCAGTGTCCCACAATAACCTTGCGCTCAATACCCATGCGGGATACGATGTGGCCGTACTCACGGTCACCGTGTGCTGCCTGGTTCTCATTCATGAAATCCATATCAATCGTATCGTACGGAATCTCAACGTTGAACTGTGTATGCAGGTGAAGCAGCGGCTTGCGGAACTCCTGCAGACCGAGGATCCAGGATTTTGCCGGAGAGAATGTGTGCATCCATGTGATAACACCTGCACACTCTTCATCAGCATTTGCCTCATTGAAGGTCTTGCGGATTACTTCATTTGTGATCATGGTCGGCTTCCACACAACCTCATACGGAAGAACACCTGACTCATTCAGCTTCGCAACAATAATTTTGGAATGCTCTGCTACGTTTCTGAGACACTCTTCACCGTACAGATCCTGAGAACCTGTGGCAAACCAGAACTTATAATTTTTTCCTGCTTTCATTTCTTTTTCCTCCTGATAGAAATTTTTATTTATGGTTATCACACTGCCCCGGCATAGCCCGGCACTGTAATAAATTTCTGTTTCAAAGCTTCTGTACAGAGCTTCTCTCTTCGATTTTTACCGGAAACTCATAGGTCGCATCATAATCGCTGTTTTTAATCAGCCGGATCATATTTTCAGCTGCCCTGCTCCCGAGCTGCTCCATCGGATGAGAAACAGACGTCAGTGGAACCGCATTCAGACGCGCCAGCTCCGAATTGTCAAAGCTGATCAGAGAAAGATCCTCCGGAATCCTGATATGATGCTCCGCAGCATGCTCTGTAATGAAATGAGCCACCTCATCATTGTAGCAGACACATGCACTACAGCTGTGAAGACGCTGCCAGATCCTTGGACTTACCTCGGGAAAATTATTCATCTCCTGGGTGTCGATCCAGCTGATCCGATCCTCCTTGATCTCAATCCCGGCATGAATCAGAGCCTTCAGGTATCCCTTATACCGCTGCCTTCCCTGTCCGTCATCTGCCTTAAAGATCCCGCCAATCTCTGTATGGCCACGGGAAATCAGATATTCGGCGGCAGTCCTTCCGGCCTGCTCATCATTCATACTGATATGCGGAATATCCAGCTCCGGATAAAAACTGTGGAAAAACAGAATCGGAATTCCCCTCTCCTTCAGCCTCCGGTAATAATTCAGATTCGGATTCGGCAATCCGCTCATAACCGGTTCTACGATAAGCGGATCTCTGCTCCTCTCCTCCAGGAACCGGATCAGCAGCCAGCGCTCCGTCTCGAGCCGGTTGTTCGTAAACATGATGCGCGCCCCGTAACCTGCCTGCTCCAGTGTTCTGACCATCGCCTGAAGGATTTTCGGAAAAATATAACCGTCCACGTATGTACTGATGATCGTCACTGTTCCTGACAGCCCCTGATCTGCCGTCTCCACATGACTCTCCTGTTTTTTCACATACGTTCCGCTGCCCTGACGTGCCTCCAGAATTCCATTTTCAATCAGCAGCCTCAGCGCATGACGCACGGTCTGCCGGCTGATACCGAATAAAAGGCTGATTTCGTTTTCTGACTCCAGCTTGTCTCCGCCGCTCAGCTCACCGGAAGAAATTCTGTTGTAAATCCATTCTGTAACCTGCTGATATTTTGCTGTACTGCTCATGCTTCCCTCGTCCGGTACAAGTTGTACAACTTTTCTTTAGAATACGCACAACTTGTACATCCAATATATACAAGTTAGTTTTTCTTGTACTGTATATTTTCACAATGCAAAATACGTTTTCCCCTGTTCTCTTGCACATAGAATACAGTTTTTCTGCATATTTGTCAAGAGTATCTTTCTGTTTTTTTCTATGAGCTCATTTGTGTACATGTTATGTTGTACTATTTTGTGATAAATAGAGATATGACGTACAGGGGCTTCTTCCTTCTCTTCTTACTCATGTTTTCATTACTGCCATTAGTAAATCAACCTTTATTCTTTTTAAGATATTCAGAAAAAGTAATCTCTGGAAGTTTCCTGTTTTTATCCAGCATTTTCTGCCATATCGTATTTCCTTCATCTTCCGTAATTATCTTTTTTTCTAAAGCTTCCAATAAAATATGCCCCGTATCTGTATGTTTAAGGTCATATTCTTCAATATACGGAGCAATATCCTTATAATTATTACTTGCCAAAATACCCTTATATGTTTTTGCCAGTGCAATTCCGGCAGCCTCTCCACGACCAATTTGTTTTTTCCCTGCTTTTCCTTTCACAAGCAAATC
>SFEV01000077.1 GCA_004557975.1 Lachnospiraceae bacterium | reverse complement strand
ATCCCTATTGTCGCAATTCCCACGGAAAACCATTGCCACCCGGAAAGTCTCTCCCGGAATACCAGGAAGCCAATAAATACGGAAATGATCGGATTTAAATAATAAGGGAGGCTGGCATCCAATATATGCCCACTGTTTACTGCATAAATGTATGATCCCCAATTGACGGTAATCATCACACCACAAAGGAACAGCCGCAAAAGCTCCTTTCTGTCCTTCAAAACCTGTGCTGCTTTGGGGAAATCTCTCATCATCAAAAGCACAAGCAGGCAGAATACAAAGGACCAGACAATCCGTGCTGCCAACACGTATACGGAATTTACACTGCCAAGCAGTTTCCAAAAAACGGGGAGAATCCCCCAAAGAACATAACAGCCAAATACATAGAGTGCATTTCTATTTCTCGTTTGCATTTTTCACCCTTTGCCTGTCAGATGGCTGCAATGTCAATCAGTGTAAACTGATCATTCGCATTTTCAAGGCTTGTCACCAGTGCTGCTGCCGTATCCATTGCCGTGATACAGTTCACACCCGTCTCAATGGCGGTTCTTCTGATCAGGAATCCATCTCTAGACTTGTCACGCCCCTGGGTGGGAGTGTCGATGACCAGATCGATCTTATGTCCCAGAATCAGATCCATCACGGTAGGAGATTCCTGGGAGATCTTATTGACCTTACGTGCCTTGACTCCCGCCTCATTTAAAGCTGCCGCAGTACTTCTTGTAGCATAAATGGTATAGCCCAGTTTTTCAAACCTACGGCCGATCTCCACAGCTTCCCCCTTATCCGCATCCTTCACAGTAATGATCATCTGTTTGTGCTTAGGCAGATCCACGCCTGCTCCAAGGAAGGCTTTATAAAGCGCCTCATTAAAGGTCTTTGCAATACCCAGGCACTCACCGGTGGATTTCATTTCCGGTCCCAGACTGATCTCTGCTCCCCTGATTTTCTCAAAGGAGAATACCGGCATCTTAATGGCAAAATAATCTGCTTCCGGCTGCAATCCCGGCTGATAGCCAAGCTCCTTGATCGTCTTTCCGATGATCACCTCTGTCGCCAGATCCACAATCGGAATTCCTGTCACCTTGCTGATATACGGCACGGTACGGGAGGAACGGGGATTTACCTCGATCACATATACATCCTCACCGATGGCAATGAACTGAATGTTGATCAGCCCCTTGACATGAAGGGCCTTTGCCAACCTTTCGGTGTAATCCGCAATCTTTGCCTTCACCGTATCGGAAATCGTAGGTGCAGGATAAACGGAAATACTGTCACCGGAATGGACGCCGGTTCTTTCAATATGCTCCATAATACCCGGGATCAGGATATCCGTGCCGTCACACACCGCATCCACTTCGATTTCCTTCCCCTGCAGGTATTTGTCAACCAGAATAGGATGATCCTGTGCGATCCGATTGATGATATTCATAAACTCTTCGATCTCTTCTATAATCTGCTCAATTCTACTGCTCATAATTATACTCTCCTTCTTTATTAATTATTTTCCCTCTTTTTCGCCTGAATCCTGTTATAAACACAATCCACGACCTGCGGCGGTACAAATCCGGAGATATCTCCTCCGTAAAAAGCCACTTCCTTTACGATGGTGGAACTGATATATGCATAATTCAGCTCTGTCGTAAAGAACAGTGTGTCAACCCCTCTGTCTATACTGCGATTTGTCTGTGCCATCTGAAGTTCATATTCAAAGTCAGTGACAGCACGAAGACCTCGCACGATAAACTGCGCACCGCACTGTCTGACAAACTCAACGGACAGCCCGGAAAACGCTTCAATCCGCACATTCGGAATATGGCCTGTCACATCTTCTAACATCTTAACACGTTCTTCCACAGAAAACAACGGTGTTTTTTTATTATTATTCAGAACGCCGACAATCAGTTCGTCCACCAGCGCCGCCGCTCTCTCGATAATATCCAGATGTCCTTTGGTCACCGGATCAAAGCTCCCCGGATAGACTGCTCGTTTCATATGTGCTCCTGTTCCTGCAATTTCAGAAAAACATGCATGTTCGTTTTGTATTCCTTGACGCGTGACAGCTGAAATCCCAGCTCCTCCACGTAAGAAAAATCAGTGCCCAGCGATGCTTCCACAATGATCTGCGTCTCCTCGTCCACAAAAGACGGCCGGCGGGCTGCCAGATAGGTAAGCGCTGTGCGCTCCAGATCCCTGCCATAAGGCGGATCCATGAAAATGATCTGAAACGGAGACTGCCCCTCCAGTTTTGCAAATGCCGCCAGCACATCGGCTGTAATCACTGTACCCTGCTGCACAAGGCGGGTAAACACCAGATTGTCACGGATGCACGATGCTGCCGCACGGTTGTTTTCTATAAAATATGCTTCCATGGCTCCACGGCTCAGGGCTTCAATCCCGATACCTCCGCTGCCGGCAAATACATCGAGAAACCGGATGCCCAGTATATCATTCTGTAAAATATTAAACAAGGTCTCCTTGATACGGTCCGTCGTCGGTCTCGTCTCCGTCCCCGGAATCGTCTTCAGCGGAAGTCGCCTTGCCTTTCCTGCTATTACTCTCATATTCTGTCCTTTTCCAAGTATTCTGATTTATTATAAATTTTTCATGCTTCTCTGTCAATACAAAACAAATATTCGATAAGTAAACAGTAACGATTTCCATATATTTTTCGGCGTGTTTCGCAAAAAAGAATAGATATTCCGGAGAAAGTGTCGTATAATCTTTCATTATTGAGTGAAGAGAAGAAAGGGAACAGAGTATGAAAACAGGATTTGACAACCAGAAATATCTTCGCATGCAGTCTGAAAAGATCAGAGAACGCATCGCGATGTTCGACAATAAGCTTTATCTTGAATTCGGCGGGAAGCTGTTTGACGATTACCACGCCTCCCGTGTACTTCCCGGCTTCGCCCCGTCAAGCAAGCTGCAGATGCTGCTTCAGCTTGCAGACCAGGCAGAGATTGTCATAGCCATCAATGCCGAAGATATCGAAAAAAACAAGGTACGTGCCGATCTCGGAATTACATATGACCTTGACGTACTCCGGCTGATTGAAATTTACCGCAGCCAGGGACTGTTCGTTGGCAGCGTTGTCCTGACACAGTACCGCGGTCAGGGTCTGGCTGACTCCTTCAAGGCCAAGCTGGAGCAGCAGGGCATCCCAGTTTACTGCCACTACCGCATAGAGGGATATCCGAAGAATATTTCTCTGATTGTCAGCGAAGACGGCTACGGTAAAAATGATTATATAGAGACCTCACGGCCTCTCGTCGTCGTTACGGCACCGGGACCCGGCAGCGGGAAAATGGCTACGTGCCTCTCGCAGCTTTACCATGAGCATAAACGCGGTATCCGAGCCGGCTACGCTAAATTCGAGACGTTTCCGATCTGGAATCTGCCTCTGTCCCACCCTGTGAACCTGGCATACGAGGCAGCGACTGCCGATCTGAATGATGTCAATATGATCGACTCCTTCCATTTGAGCGCCTACGGCGTTTCAACTGTCAATTATAACCGCGATATTGAAATTTTCCCGGTACTGAACGCCATGTTTGAGCGAATCTTCGGCAGCAGCCCCTACAAGTCCCCGACAGACATGGGCGTGAATATGGCGGGCTACTGTATTTTTGATGATGAGGCCTGCCGTGAAGCATCAAAACAGGAAATCATACGCCGCTATTACGAATCACTGATCCGCAAGGCAGATCTGGAGGCAACGGAGGACGAGCTGTTTAAGATTGAATTTCTGATGCAGCAGCTCTCCATCACATGCAATGACCGTCTCTGTGCAAAGGCTGCCAATGACCTGGCCAAAACGCGTGGTGTAAGCTGCTCTGCCATTGAACTTCCAGACGGCCGGATTGTCACCGGTAAGACCTCAGCGCTGCTGGGACCGTGTTCTGCAGTGATTCTGAACAGTCTGAAAGATCTTGCAGGCATTGACCATGAGCTCCCGCTGATTTCACGGAAGGCTCTGGAGCCGATTCAGAAGCTGAAGACACAGTATTTCGGCAGCAAGAATCCCCGTCTTCACACCGATGAGACGCTGATCGCTCTGTCCATCAGTGCCGCAGAGAGCAAAGACGCACAGAAGGCACTGGATACGATCGGCATGCTGAAGGGCTGCCAGCTCCACTGCTCCTCCCGTCTCTCAAAGGTAGATCTGAGCACACTGCGCAAGCTGGGGCTTCAGGTAACCATGGAGCCTGTGAGAGAAAGATTCTGATCCTGAATTCTGATTACAAAAGGACGCAAAAAACCCGGCGAACGTGCCGGGTTTTTTCAGCTTATACTAAAAATCATCTGAGCGGATATTCAGCCGCCAGTCCAGATCCCCTCTCGCAAGTCCCAGCACAAGGGACTCCGCCGTCGCGATGTTTGTGGCTATCGGGATGTTGTACTGGTCACAGCACCTTGAAATCGCATAAATATCAGGCGAGTTCGGGCTTGTCATAATCGGATTGTAAAAGAAAATTACCATATCCATACAATTGCGCTCAATCATATCCATAAACTGCTTATCTCCTCCCACGCTGCCCGGAAGGAACTTATAAACCTTGAGATTCGTCACTTCTTCAATTCTTCTGCCTGTAATCCCTGTCGCATATAACTGATGTTTTGATAAGATGTATTTGTAAGCAAGGCAGAAATTCTCTATCAGTGTCTTTCTGTTATTGTGTGCGATAAATCCGATATTCATCACTGCACCAACCTTTCCAAGTCAAATTGTCTCAAATATATTATAGCAAAAATTTCTAAAAAATCAATCTTTTTTTATTTTTTTTTAGACGTTATGCTATATCTTGAAATGAAACAATTACCAGTTTATATCTATTCAGAATGCATATACTAGCAATGCAGATGACAACTGCATAAAAAACAAATCAGACAGATGAAAAAACAGCAGATTAAAAACAAAGGAGGCGTTTAATATGTCAAATCGTTCATCTAACACAGCAGCAGTGCCTGAAGCAAAAGGAGCATTGGACCGTTTCAAATTTGAAGTAGCAAGCGAGCTGGGTGTACCTCTTACAGACGGCTACAACGGAAACCTCACATCCAAGCAGAACGGTTCTGTTGGTGGATATATGGTGAAAAAGATGATTGAGGCACAGGAACGTCAGATGTCCGGTTCAGCTCAGATGGGTATGGGTCAGACAGGCGCCGGCCAGATGAGCATGGCACAGACAGGTTCCGCATCACAGATGTAAGCGTTCCTTCACTGGAGCATTCTCCGCTTTTGCGGAACAAAAAAGGACTGATATCGAAAGGTATCAGTCCCTTTTCTTACAGCTCGATGCTTCCGGTCACATCACCGTTGATTACGTAGTATGCCATGTTCTCTTCCGGCTTCAGATACAGTGAAACGGTTTTCATGTCGCCCACTTTATTCTTCAGCTGTTTCGTCCAGATTTCTTTTACTGCCTTTAACAGTTCATCTTTATTGATTTCTTTGCCCTGGTACTGAAGAAATACTTCTTCCTTCACATCTGTCTTTTTTGCCGGTGCCTTTGCTGCCTTCTTAGCCTCTTCCTTGACTCCTTCAGTTACTTCAGCCGCTTTCTTCACAGCTTCCTTCACTGCAGCCCCGGCCTTCTCTTCCACAACCTTTGAAGCTGTCTTTGCAGCTTTTGCAGCTTTAACAGCCACTTCTTTTACTTCTGCTGCCGGCTCCACTGCTGTCTTCTTTGTCGTTTTAACTGCCTTTCTCATAATAATCCTCCTCAAAATATGTCATGTTCAATTGTTCCAGTCATACCCGGTAAACGATGTCATAATCAAGCGGATATTCGCAATCCGCTTTGCTGCTTGCTCATAACCGAATAACTGCTTCGCAGTTTATCAGATGGGCCTTGCACCCCATCTGATACAAGGAAGTCCCTACCCGCCACTTAATATTCTGCGCATTTGAAGTGGGGGACTTACTTGATTCGTTTAAAATGTCAGACAATTCCAGAACCTGACTTCTGCATCATATACCAAATTCCATGACATTGCAAGTCAAAATTTTTTTCAAAATCCAGAATATTTCAGGAAAGTTGCATAAAAAATCTCACTTTATAGGTTCAGATGATCACTTTTCTGCTTTACCAGAAGTTCATACTGGCGCTTCAGATCCTGATGTTCCGGCAGGGTCAGCTCCGGATCCAGCCGCATCAGCTCCCCCACAGCCTCATTGGCCTGCTGCAGTATTTCAGCATCCGAATAAATATCCGCAAGACTGAAATCGAGCATGCCGCTCTGACGCACGCCGAACAGATCTCCCGGCCCGCGCAGCTGCATATCGCGGTTTGCAATCTCAAACCCATCGTTGGATCTGTTCAGGATATCCAGTCTCTCCCTGATCTGCTTTCCCTCCATCCCGTAAAGGAAGATACAGTAGGACTGTGCGCTTCCTCTGCCGACACGTCCCCGAAGCTGGTGCAGCTGTGCCAGACCGAACCGTTCTGAATTTTCAATCATCATGACTGTGGCATTCGGTACATTGACACCCACCTCCACAACCGTTGTGGAGACAAGCACCTGGATTTCATTTTTCAGGAATCGCTCCATAATTTCGTTTTTTTCTGCAGGCTTCATTTTCCCGTGAAGATACTCCACGCAGATCTGTCCGGGAAGCTCGCGGCGAAGAATCTCTGTATACTCCACCACGTTTTCCGCGTCCACAGACTCACTCTCTTCCACCATGGGACAGATCACGTAAGCCTGATGTCCCAGCTCCGTCTGTCTGCGGATAAAATCATACGCTTTCTTCCTGTACCCCGTACCCACCACGCAGTTTTTTATGGGCAGACGGTTTGACGGCATCTCATTGATGACTGCAATATCCAGATCACCGTAGAGAATCACCGCAAGTGTCCTCGGTATCGGTGTCGCACTCATAACTATCGTATGCGGCATATCTCCCTTCTGTGACAGAAGTTCCCTCTGCCGGACCCCGAAGCGGTGCTGTTCATCCGTAATCACAAGGGCAAGATTCCTGTAAACTACCTTATCCTGGATCAGCGCATGTGTCCCTATAATGACCGAAGCTTCACCGGAGGCGATCTTCTCATACGCCTCCCGTTTCTGCTTCGCTGTCATGGAACCCACCAGCAGTACACACCGGAAAGGAAATCCATTCTGCTCCATCAGCTCACAGAAGGACTCATAGTGCTGTCGGGCAAGCACCTCCGTGGGTACCATCAACGCACCCTGATAACCGCTGTCAGCCATCATCACCAGTGCAAGTATGGACACGATCGTCTTTCCGGAACCCACATCTCCCTGAATCAGACGCGCCATAACCGCATTTCCCTGCAGCTCCTGCTCTATGGTCCGCCATACCTTCTGCTGCGCATTCGTCAGGGTATACGGAAGATTTGCAATCAGCTCCTGTACCTTATCAGACGGACGAACTGCAAAACGGTTCTCCGAGCGATCACGCACCTGCTTCATGCGGCGCAGCTGCAGCAGGAAGAAAAAGAACTCGTCAAAGACAAGCCTGCGCCTTGCCAGCTCCAGAGACTGGCGATCCTTAGGGAAATGGATCTGCTCCACAGCAAAGTTATACTCTGACAGATGATACGCCTCTCTGACCGGAAGAGGCAGATACTCACGGATCAGGTCTTTTCCTGCCAGAACCTGCTTTACCGCTTTCTGAACCATCAGCCCGGTCATTCCCTTTACAAGAGAATACACCGGCTTCAGTTCACTTAAAAGCGCATGATACTGCTCTATGTGAAAAACAGCAGGCTGCTCCATGAGCAGCTGCTGTCCTTTTCTTTTGATTCTCCCCCGGAAAATGTAGGGTACACCGGTTTTCATTGAATTTCTGAGAAACGGCATATTGAACCATGTCACAGTGATTTCTCCCGTCCCATCGGAACACGGCGCCGCCGAGATCGTCAGGCCGCGCACATGGCGCGTCGCAAGAGGCGATATCAGCTTTCCCTCCACCGCAAAAACCTCACCTTCCTCGAGGCAGTCGATTCGCACGGGAGCTGAAAAACGCTCATACGTCCTGGGATAATACCCGATCAGATCATTCAGGTTCTCAATGCCTGCTTTTTCGAAAAGCAGTTTCGTCTTTTCCCCGATCCCTTTCAGGGAATCGAGTGAAGATTCAAGATTCATATTAACCTCTATTCCACAGATATAATGTAATAATAGATCGGCTGACCACCAAAATTCAGCTCCACATCACAGTCCGGATACAGTTCTTCCAGACGGCCGCGAAGTGCTTCAGCCTCCTCCTCTTTCATATCCTCTCCATAGTAAATACTGATCAGCTCAGATTCTTCATCCACCATCAGGCCGGTGGTCTCCTCCGCAACCGGATCAATCTCTTTGCCGACCGCGAGAATTGAGCGGTCTCCGACTCCCATAATATCGCCTGCATGGATGGTCTTGTCATCAATATGTGTATCACGGACAGCGTACGTAATCTGGCCGGTCTTTACTCTTGCAATTTCCTCCTCCATCACTGCCGCATTCTCCTCCGGAGTCTTGTCCGGAACGTAATTGATCACAGCCGTAATGCCCTGGGGAACCGTCTTCGTGGGAATGACAATAATATTCTTATCCTCGGTCAGTGCCTTCGCCTGATTTGCCGCAAGGATAATATTCTTGTTGTTCGGAAGAATAAAGATATTCTTTGCATTCACCTTCTCAATGGCTGTCAGCATGTCCTCCGTACTGGGATTCATGGTCTGTCCGCCTTCGATCAGATAATCTACTCCCAGATCGCGGAAAATGTCTCCAAATCCGTCACCGATGGAAACAGAAATAAAACCTGTCTCTTTTAATTCCTTGGGAGTCTCTGATGCCGCTTCTGCCTTTGCGGCTTTCTGCTTCTCAGCTTCCCTGATGACTTTCTCCTGATGCTCCTCGCGCATATTGTCGATCTTCATGCGTGTCAGAGAACCGTACGTAAGTGCCCGTTGGATAGCCAGACCAGGATCATTGGTGTGGACATGTACCTTCACAATTCCGTCGTCGGAAACGACAACAATAGAATCACCGATAGACTCAAGATACGCCTTGAAACCAAGTTCGGTCTCCTCCGTATACTCATGCTCCAGCATGATAATAAACTCTGTGCAATAGCCGAATTTAATGTCCGCTTCTGCAGAACCACCTGCATCGCCTGACAGAACGGCTCCGCCTGACGGCTGGATCGTCTCATAATCCACTTCCTTGCCATAAAATGCATCGCGTGCACCTTTAAGCACCTGGAGCAGTCCCTGTCCGCCGGAATCCACAACACCGGCCTCCTTCAGCACCGGAAGCATTTCCGGAGTCTGATTCAGAACCTCCTCTGCACGTTCAATCACTTCATCAATCATCTGGGACAATGCAATATCAGGATTCTGCTCCAGAAGCTCGATTGCGCGGTCTGCGCCGCCTCTGGCAACAGTCAGAATGGTACCTTCCTTCGGCTTCATAACAGCCTTGTATGCCGTCTCCACAGCTTTCTGGAAAGATGATGCCAGAATTGCAGGCGTAATCTCCTTTTCTTCACGTATTACTTTTGTAAAGCCGCGAAGGAGCTGTGACAGAATAACACCTGAATTTCCTCTGGCACCGCGCAGAGAACCGGAGGAAACTGCTTTCGCAAGAAGCTCCATCGTCGGATTCTCCATGGCAACAACCTCCCGTGCCGCTGCCATGATCGTAAGGGTCATATTCGTTCCCGTATCACCGTCAGGCACCGGGAAAACGTTCAGCTCATTAATCCACTCTTTTTTTGCCTCCAGATTTTTCGCTCCGGCAAGAAACATCTTTGCCAGAAGAGATGCATCTATTGTATTCGTATTCACTGGTAGCTCCTCCTTAATCAATCACTCTTACGCCTTCAACGTACATATTGATCTTCTCAACTTCCATACCGGTAAACTCTTCCACACGGTATTTTACATTGCCGAACAGATTATCCGCCACAGCAGAAATGCTGACACCGTAGGAAACAATCACATGAAAATCAATTGTAATCTTATTGTCCTCAATATGAACATTCAGACCCCGCTCCAGACTGTCTCTCTTCAGGAGCCGTACCAGACCGTCTTTTACATTTACAATCGCCATACCGACAATGCCAAAACACTCGACTGCAACACTCCCGGCATAGGTAGCTATCACATTCGGATCAATCACGATTGAACCAAGTTCATTACTCATGCGTCCTTTCATAACCAGAAACCTCCATCTATTCTGAAATTCTGTCTCATAATAAGCAGCTTGACGCCCCGGAAACCTCCGGATATGCCCCTGCCTGTTCTGCATACGAAAAGTCCTGCCATATTCTGATAGCAGGCATACTCCATTTATATTTTACCAGAAATGATGTCAAATGCAAAGATGTATTTTTGAAAAATAATCGGCGCATTCTCGTGACTTTAGTCGTGAGTTAGCCGATGGATGATGAGTAGTAGAAAAGCGCATTGTATAGTCTGTTAATTGTTTGGAGACCGGATCTATGGCTTCCTGGTATGACAAGTGTATATGACTTAGTACCAGCCATTGCATACGAAAGGTGGTTTATTCAGTTTTTCACATTCTGCTGTCTCATAAGCCGGACAAATATCAATGCAACGAAAATCCGGTCTTTTACAGAGTTTACAGAGACTGCCACACTGCTT
>SFEV01000076.1 GCA_004557975.1 Lachnospiraceae bacterium | reverse complement strand
GTGATAGTTACTGAGAATCTGCAGATAAAAAACATGGTAAAAAACCATCATCTGGCAAAATCCATATCGGACGTATCATGGTACGAACTGACAAGGCAATTAGCGTATAAAGCAGAATGGAACAAAAGAAAATATGTCAAAATAGACAAATTCTATGCCAGCAGCCAGTTATGTTCAGCCTGTGGTTATCAAAATGCAGATACAAAAGATTTGTCAGTGAGGATGTGGAAATGTCCGAAATGTGGAGCAGAACATGACAGGGATATAAACGCAGCAAAAAATATATTAGCAGAAGGACTAAGACAACAAATAGCATAAAGAAATATATAGGGCAGGGACTGCCCGAATAAACGCCTGTGGAGATAGTAGGTTACGAGGTCGATGAAGCAGGAAGCCCATTGGCTTTAGACAATGGGTAGTTCACTAAATGCAGAAAATGGGATAAAATAAAAAAAATGTCAGTTGGTGTAAAGAAGGTGATTATATGGAGCTTTCCGTTAAAATGGAAGCCGTTTCGATGATATTTATAGGAATTATTCTGATGTTTCATTGCAGCGGGAAAAGCAAGAGCAGTGTAAGGCACCGTTTGTTTACCCTGTGCCTTATTTTTGCGGAGGTGTCAGTTTTTCTGGACATCGTGACTACTCTTATGATTCTCAATAACGGAAAATGGACGATCCCTCTGTGGGTCGGCATGACGGGGCATATGGCTTACTTCATCAGCATGAATACCTGTTTTTCACTGGTGGCGTGCTACGCGTTTTATGTTCTGTTTGATCACGCTTCGGATCGCCATTGTCTTTACAAAGCCATTCGTCTGATTGCCGTGTTCTGGACGGTTCTTCTGGCACTTATGCTGTCCAATCCGTGGACCGAATGGTTCTTCTATTTCAGCGAAGGGATGTATATCCGCGGACCGCTGAATCGTCTCAGCTACTATGTGGTGTTGGTCGAGCTCGCAATGTTCTGTACATGTTATCTGAGAAACCGCAGTATGGTGGGACACGGTATGCGCCTGCTGATGCATACCATGCCGCCTTTTGTTCTGGTTTTAGCAGTGATTCAGATATTTATTCCCGACGTTCTCCTCAATGGTACGACTGCAGCCATATCTGTACTGATTCTGTATATCAGTTTTCAGAATCACCGGTTGTATCAGGATTCACTTACGGAGCTGCCGAATCGTCTTGCTTTCTTTGATGAGCTGCAGCAGCGCCGCAAAAAAAGAAAAAAACTTCATATGATCATGATTCATCTGAAGCAGTTTGAGTCGGTAAATCAGAAGTTTGGAATGAAAAAGGGGGACGAGGTGCTGTATCTCGTTGCCAGGTATCTGGATCAGTGCTCTTCGAATTACCAGGTGTTCCGGTTTCGGAACACGAGATTCGTACTGATGGGAACGTATAAAGGAGAGGAGGAAAAGGCTGCGTTTGCCAGAAAGATCCAGAAGCGGTTCAGGGAGCCGTGGATGGTCGGGAACGCGGAGTACGTCCTGAGGACGGGAATCGCCTGCCTTGTTGTTCAGCCAGATCAGAAAGAGGACAGCCAGATTGTGGATGAACTGGAGTTTGCAGTCTCCTATGCGGAGGAGCAGAAGGGCGTTGATTTCATATGCTTTGACGATAAGATTCAGGAAAAATTCCGACGCAGGGCGTATGTGCTGAATCAGCTTCGTCATGCACTTGAGAAAGATACACTTCAGGTCTATTATCAGCCGGTGTACAACTGCAGGACAGCTGGGTTTACAACGGCTGAGTCTCTGCTCAGACTGTTTGATGAGAAGGGTGAATGCATTTCACCGGCTGAATTCATCCCCCTTGCGGAGAAGAACGGACTGATTGATGAAGTGAGCTGGACAGTTCTGCGCAGGGTGTGCCAGTTCCTCGGATCACATCCGGAGTTGCCTCTTGAGTCTGTGTCTGTCAACCTTTCCATTCAGCAGATGGAGGATGTGACACTGATGAAGCGTATCCACGCATTACTGAATGAAAACCATCTGACAGGCAAAAAGCTCTGTGTGGAGATTACAGAGCGCGTCATGGCAGAAAATCCGCATATGGTCAGCAGGGTCATGGAGTACCTCGGACAGGAAGGAATTGTGTTCTATCTGGATGACTTCGGCACTGGCTATTCTAATCTGGCAAGTGTCATGAGACTGCCCTTTGAGGTGGTAAAGCTGGATGTGAGCCTGATACATGGGATTGAGACGGAAGAGAAGCTCCGCAAGATGGTACATTATCTGATCCGGATGCTTCATTCCGCCGGTTTTCGTATTGTGGCGGAAGGTGTTGAGTCGGAGGGGCAGGTAAAGACAGCAAAAGAGCTGGCAGTTGACCATATTCAGGGATACTATTATGCGCAGCCGATGCCGGGCGATCAGCTGATACAGTTTCTGGCGGAAAACCCGAAGCTCTGACGGTACAGTGCTTCGGATGACTGCGGGGGATGAAGAGAGGTTATCATGCAGTATCAGAAAATAAGATTAGAAAGATCATTTTACAAAACATTTTTTTCCATGTACATTGTGCTGGTGCTTCAGAACATTGTCACACTCAGTGTCAACCTTGCGGACAATATGATGCTGGGGGGTTACGCGGAGGTCTCTCTGTCGGGAGTGGCCGCCGTCAATCAGATTCAGTTCGTGTACCAGCAGCTTCTGGCAGCGCTGGGGGATGGCCTTGTCATCCTGTGCAGCCAGTACTGGGGAAAACGGCAGACGGGGCCTATGAAGAAGATCGCATCATCGGCGATGCATGCGGGACTTCTCATATGCTTCCTTTTATTTGGGCTGGTGAGCCTGTTTCCGTATCAGGTGATGGGACTGTTTACGACAGACCAGGCAATCATCGCGGAGGGTGTGCGCTATCTCCGGATTATTCGGTTTACATATCCGTTTTTTGCGGTGACACAGATTCTCCTGGCAACGCTTCGAAGCGTGGAGATGGTGAAGATAGCCTTTATTCTTTCGGTACAGACCTTTTTTATCAATTGCGGAATTAATTTTGTGCTGATCTACGGACGCTTCGGTGCACCGGAGCTGGGAACGGCGGGAGCAGCGATCGGAACACTGGCAGCCAGAATTGTTGAGACTGCAGTGCTGATCTGCTATATTGCGAAGAAAGAAAAAATACTGCATCTTCGTCCAAAGGATTATCTGAAAACAGACAGGCTGCTGCGGCGGGATTATCTGAAGATTACTATGCCCATCGCAGTGGTGCAGGGATTGTGGGGACTGAATACAGCTATGCAGACAGTCATTCTCGGACATATGACATCTGCCGCAATCGCTGCCAACAGTGTGGCCTCCACGCTGTTTCTCCTGGTAAAATCCATACCGGTGGGCGCCGCTTCCACAACATCTGTCCTGATCGGAAAGAAGATCGGAGAGGGCGATTTGAATATGGTAAAGAACTACGCCGTAGTTCTGCAGAAGATGTTTGTGGTCATCGGAGTGATATCGGGTATGCTGCTGTTTGGTCTGCGTGGCCCTGTGCTCAGCCTGTATCGGCTCAGCGATGCGACCCGGGAGATGGCGAATGCTTTTCTGCTGGTGCTCTGCGTCATTACGGTCACCATGTCATATCAGATGCCGACGAATATCGGTATTATCCGCGGTGGCGGGAGTCCGATGTTTGTGGTGAAGATGGATCTGATCAGCATCTGGTGTATCGTGATTCCACTTTCCTTTTTTATGGCGTTTGTCGTCAAAGCGTCACCGGTGGTGGTAGTCTGCTGCCTGAATGCTGATCAGGTATTTAAATGTATTCCGGCCTTTCTCAAGGTTAATTATGGAAGCTGGATTAAGAAGCTTACGAGATAAATATTCTCTTTTA
Organism: Lachnospiraceae bacterium; assembly: GCA_004557975.1. GTDB lineage: Bacteria > Bacillota > Clostridia > Lachnospirales > Lachnospiraceae > Choladousia. Next base: position 7,385 of record SFEV01000076.1, on the reverse strand, counting down.
TTCTTTGTGATCTTCTGTGACGGCGCCTGAGCGGTACGCTTCCAGCAGTCTGAGCAGATCATCCACCTGAGACTGCAGCGCACGGCCCTGGTCAGTTTCCACAATTTTCACTCTTGATTCCATACGCTCAAAAATCAGAGAGTCATTGGCAATATCGTGGTTCAGATAGATGGCGCTTCGCCGGCCCTCAAAGGGCTGGTGCGAGACGATACGGATATTCCGAGAGTTGTAGATCAGCGTGTAGCCGGCAATACCGCTGGTGGACTGATACGCCTTGCAGAAGCCGCCGTCGATCACAATCAGCTTTCCGCCGCCCTTGATCGGACTCTCTCCCTTCTTTGCCTTGACCGGAACGTGGCCGTTGATGATGTGGCAGTGCGGGCCGTTGAGGTCAAACTCTTTCAGAATCATATCGCAGATGGCAGGATCGTGGTACAGTGTGTAGTACGCATTTTTCGGCTCTGTCCAGGAGCTTTCATCCCGGATAAAACGGCGCTCAAAGGTAGTCATGCGGTCACGGCCGAAAATCGGGCTGTTCCGTCCTGCCCACAGCCACCACATAAAGTCGAGCCCGAACTGACGCTCCGGAGAACCCACCCTGTCATAGTATGCTTTTCTGCATGCCTTTTCCGCATAATCCAGAAATTCTCTTCCTGTGCGCTCTTTTCCTCCGATTGTGAAGGAGAGAAGGGTGCCGTCCGCGGCCATGGGGATACAGCCGTGGAACAGCAGATTGCCGTTGTAAATTTTGTACAGACCGCCCTTGGAATACAGGAAGCGGACATGGCGCTGCAGTTTTTCGCTGCGGCGGAAAGAGGCTGTGAGCTGGTCAATGACGTGATTTTCCTCCGGAGTAAGCGTGTACGGATCAGCCGGATCCACAGTGGGAAAATCGCAGTCTTTCAGCGGATATGTGATCCCGCCGATGGTGATCGACTTATTTGTATAGTCAATTTTATCCAGCAGCAGACGGTCAGCCATGTTGAATTCCGGATGGCGGATCAGCTTCTGCCCCTCCAGCTTGAACAGGATAATCGTGATGGCCTTATACATCCGGGCGGAGAGCAGCTTGTCTTTCTCTGTATACTGCTCCGTGCCCGGGTCAGTGAGCTTGACAGAGAAGCAGTGGATGTCGCAGTCGCGGTACACCTCATTGGCAAAGATGGACAGGGGGCGAAGAGAGATGCCGTATCCTGTCTCAATCACGTCCAGATTGTTGTAATGGATGGAATTGGACAACACTGTTGCCACCAGTGTTCTGGAGCCGGACGCTGCACCCATCCAGAGAATATCATGATTTCCCCACTGGATATCCACGCTGTGATAGTCAAGCAGAGAGTCCATGATGATGTCGGCCCGCGGGCCACGGTCAAAGATATCCCCCACAATATGCAGGTGATCCACGGCAAGACGTTTGATTATCTCGGAAATTGCCTCAATGACACCGGCTGCCTGATCAATATCAATAATGGTGTTAATAATATTTTCATAGTAATCCTTTTTATCCGGTTCCTCATAGCGGATATGGATCAGCTCATCGATAATCATATCATAATCTTTCGGAAGAAATTTGCGGACCTTGGAACGTGTGTATTTGGAAGCGATCCAGCGGCACAGCTCGATCAGACGGTGCAGCGTGATGCGGTACCACTCGTCCAGATCCTCCTCTGTCTCAGCGACCAGCGCCAGTTTTTCTTCCGGGTAATAAATCAGAGTTGCCAGCTCATTGCGGTCGTGGCGGGACAGGCTGGTGCCGTACAGTTCATCCAGCTTCTCTTTCACAACTCCGGAGCAGGAATTCAGAATATGCAGGAATGCCTCGTACTCTCCGTGAATGTCAGAGATAAAGTGCTCTGTGCCTTTGGGCAGATTCAGAATCGCCTGGAGATTGATAATTTCAGTACTGGCCGCCTGGACGGTAGGATACTGTTTGGCAAGAAGCTGCAGGTAACGGAGCTCCTGGGGCTGAAATGTTTTTTTGGACGTCATATGGCATTCCTCCTTTTCGGATGAAAATAATATATCTGTTTTCAGCATAATTCACGCTGACAGGAAAGTCAAGCGAAAAGCCGCCCACAATTTTCGTGTAAAATGGTGCGGGATATGGTATGATATGGGGAGAAATCTGTGAGGAAAACATGGAGGAAGCAGACAGAAAATGTCAGAAGAGAAACGGGAGGCCCAGTGCCAGGACAATAAAAGGGTGATGGAGCTTGCACTGCAGGCGGGACATATTTTGCTGGAGAACGGTGCGGAAATTTTTCGTGTGGAGGAGACGATCGACCGCATCTGCCGCCATTTCGGACTGGAGTCCGGAAATGCGTTTGTGCTGAGCAACGGTATTTTCGTGACGGCCGGGAGTGAGCGGGAAAATTTTTTTGCGAAGGTGCAGCACATTCCGGTGAGCGGTACACATCTTGACAAGGTGACTGCAGTCAATCAGCTTTCCCGCGAAATAGAACACGGGACGTATACGCTGGAGGAGGCAGAGGCAGAGCTGGAACGGATCAGAAAGACACCGGGAAAGAGGAAATGGACACAGATCCTGGCGTCCGGACTTGGCAGTGCGGCGTTTTGCTGTCTGTTTGGCGGCAGGATGGCGGAGAGCATGGTCGCTTTCGCGGCGGGGCTGGTTCTGTATACGTATGTACTGTATGTCAGTGTATACCTCTCCAAGATCGTCGGAAATATTCTGGGAGGTGCGCTGGTCACGCTGTTTTGCGGAGGTATGTATCTGATGGGTTTTGGCACGCATCTGAATTATATGATTACCGGAGCGATTATGCCGCTGATTCCGGGAGTTGCCTTTACAAACGCCATACGTGAGATGGCAGACGGCGACTATATATCCGGAACGGTCCGCATGATGGATACGCTGGTATCCTTTCTCAGTATTGCAATCGGAGTGGGAATGGGGACTGCACTGATCGGATGGATGTCAGGAGGTGTGGTGTTATGATTACAGAGATACTGGCTGCAGCCGCAGGTACGTTTGCGTTTTCTGTCCTGTTCGGCGCGCCGAGAAAATATTATCCATACTGCGGCGCGATCGGTGCCTGCGGATGGATTGTGTATATGGTGTTTGAGGGCTTCGGCGCCGCGCTGGCGTCTCTGGCGGCTACGATTGCCGTCGTTCTGCTCTCAAGGCTGACGGCGATCCGCGAGAAATGTCCCGTAACAGTGTTTCTGATTTCCGGTATTTTTCCGCTGGTTCCGGGCTCCTACGTGTACTGGACATCGTATTATCTTGTGACGAACCAGATACATCTGGCTGCAGCCAACGGATATATGGCAATCAAGATCGCCTTTGCCATTGTGCTGGGAATTGTGTTTGTATTCGAAGTGCCGCAGAAAGTATTTGTGGTTTTGACGGGAAACGGAAAACACAGCGCATGAAGCGAAAGAAAGAGGAGGAATACATATGGTTGAAAATACAGGATTTCAGTTGGAGCTGCAGGAGAAAGGGTATGTATCCGGGCTTTTTATGAAGAATGACCCGTACGGTATGAACTGGGTTATTGAAGATTCCTATCTTCGTCAGACAGGATACGAGAACGGAGGGAGACTGTTCGGGCAGTTTGATCTGAGAGCGGACGGCAAAGAAATCAGGAGCAGCGGCTTCACTCCGGTGATTGAGGAGAGAGGGCAGCGGGTTACAGTTTCCTACGATCTGGGAACAGCGGCTGTATCCCTGGAATACGATCTGGGAAGAAGCGGGGATAAGATATACTGGACGGTTCGCCTGGAGAACCGGACGAATCATGACCTGGAGATACAGGATTTTGGCATCTGGGCCGCATTTGCCTATGTGATGTTCCGCGATAAGAATGTTCTGCGCAACATCCACAATTCCGCGGCTGTGTTCCCGTCGGTATCCACAGATTATATGAAGCTGAATATGGTGCGCCGCGACAATCAGGGCAGAAATCTCGGGCTTTATCAGGTCAGCGGCAGGACAATTTCCGTCGGAACGTACTGCGATTACACGAATCTGTTCTTTGAAAATGCGTCTCCGTCTCTGGACGGAATGCTGTTTCATAAACTGATTCTGGCGGGCGGATATCCAGAGGGGTTTGTGAACCGGGACTGGATTTACGAAAAATCAGGCTTTTTGCTTCCTGAGGGGAAAACAAAGGTCTGGGAATATGTGATGTGTGCAAATGACGGACAGGAGGATTTTCTGGATCACGGGCAGATGCTGGGACATCCGAAAATCAGATATACGCCGCTGAATATCGTTGGTGAGATGGTGCGCCTGACCGCAGAACTTCCGGAGGGGAAAGAAGCCTCTCTGGTGAAGATCTGCTGTATGGAGGATGGAGTGGTAAAAGAGAGGAGTGTTCAGCCAGAGAAAACACGCGGAGAGTACCACATTGCATTCAGACCAGAGAGACCGGGCGAGCATAAAGTGGTGTTCGTTCTGGCTGACGGGACAGAGGATTTTGCAGTGCTGAACGTGATGGATCGTCTCGACCGGGTGATTGAGGAGCGGGCAGCCTTTATCTGCGACGAGCTTTACAACGGATCAGAGGGAAGTACGCCTTATGCCTTTGAGCCGGTGTCCAACCAGGGAGAGTCTCTGGGCAAGCTGAATCTGGTGCTGAAAAAGAATCTTCTGGGGACTCTCAATGTGGAACAGGTGCGCAAGGTGGAGGAGAGCGCTGTGCGCTACGTGAGGCCGAAATGGTTCCGGGACGGAGATTTCACAAAGCCGGTCAGGCTGTACGGAGACTTTTACCGCTGCATGGATTTTGAATATATCGGTCACCTGTTTTACCTGCTGTCAGAGTTTGACAGGGAAGTCCTTGCACTTCATTCACCGGAGACGTACCTTCGCTGGGCGGCAGATGTTTTCAACCTCCGCGTGAATCCACAGCTTCACGAGGATGAGCGGGGAAGGGAGGAGGCTCAGATGCTGGGCGTCTATTTCCTGTATTTCAATGATCTTCTGAGGAAGCTGAAGGATCACGGCCTGACGGATCAGTATGAGACGATCCGGGAGATCTGGGAGACGGCCATGGAGCGGATAGATGCGGAATCCCTTACGTACCGGGCGGCTGTCACGGAACATTTTTATGACAATGCGGGCTTCGGGCCGACGGCCGGGGCTCTGGGAGAAAGCGGACGCCTGGAGGGTGCACAGAGGTATGGTCAGCTGCTTCTGGCAAATATCGGCTGCTCCAACGACTTCCGCGGACAGAATCCGGACCGCTGGTGGGAGGCTCTGACGTATATGATTCATTCTCTGTGGGGAGGTCTGACCGCAGCGGCAGCTTTCCGGGTGTTTGAAGCATTGAAGAAGACGGAATATCTGGAGGCCAGTTATCGGGCGACAGCGGGAATTCTGTATTGCTACGATACCCATGCAACGGCGGCCACACCGCTTGGAAAGGGAATGGCAGCTTCCACATACGCAGTTGCAGGTCCTCATATCAACCGTCCTGACTTGTCGAGAGACCGCTTCGGGCAGTCCACCTTTTACCGGGATGGCGGTATTTTTGCAAGGCTGTTTGACGACGACAGCCAGACACCGGACTGGGATATGGGGGAAGAGCTGGTGGCTTACCTGGACGGCTTCGGACGGAAGACGTATATCATAGAAGAAAAGGACTCTGTCCGTGTTATCAACGGCAGCTTTGAGGAGAGAGAAGATACGTATCAGATTACGAGCTTTGCCCCTTACAGTGAGGAATTTTATCTGATTTCAGAGAAAGGTATGACGCTGTTGAAGAAAGAAAAGGGGCTGCGAAACATCACGCTTGAGAAAAAGGGATAAGAGAGGTCTCCTATCCCATGGATTTTATTTCTCTGTACAGCATGACAGCTGAAATGGACGCAGCCAGAAGATCTGCGATGGGTCCTGCGTACATGATTCCGTCAATCCCCATAAAGAACGGGAAGATGAGCAGCAGCGGCAGCAGGAACAGAATCTGCCTTGTCAGTGAAAGGAACATTCCCTTCTTCGGCTTGCCGATGGAGGAAAAGAAAGTCGAGGACAGGGGCTGTATATTGTTCACAAAGGTGAAGAACAGATATATGTGAAAGTACCTCTCTGCATACGAGAAATACAGCTCGGAGCCGTCTCCAAACAGTCCGATGATCTGCCTTGGAAAAAGCTGAAACAGCAGGAATGCAAAGACGCAGATCACAGAGCCGGAGGTCAAGCTCAGCCGCGCGACATGCTTTACTCTGTCGTACTGCTTTGCCCCGTAGTTGAAGCTGACGATGGGCTGCATGCCCTGGGCAATTCCGATGCATACGGAGAAAAACAGAAAGCTTACTTTATTGATAATTCCTGAGCATGCCAGCGGAATGGACTCTCCGTAAATGGACTGTGCGCCGTAATATGTCAGGGAATTGTTCATGACAATCTGCACCAGCATCATGGCCAGCTGGTTGAAAAACTGAGCCAGTCCAAGGCTCATGGCATAGCCTGCGTACATCCACCGGGGCAGAAGGTGATTCCTGGTGAGTCTGCCGGCCCTGTAGTGGCGGAGATAGTAAAAGACCATGAGACCGGATGCAATCTGTCCTATGATTGTAGCCAGTGCTGCTCCGGTCATTCCCATGCCGAAGCCGAAAATAAACAGAGGATCCAGGATGGTATTGATGATGGCTCCGGTCAGGTTGCATATCATGGAGTAACGGGGACTTCCGTCGGCACGGACGAGATGAGCCCCGCCGTTAGACAGAATCAGAAAGGGAAATCCGATGGAAATAATCCGGACGTATTCCTTTGCGTAGCCCAGCACATCATCCGGTGAACCGAAAAATATCAGCATGGGCTCCAGAAACATCTGGGTGATCAGACACAGCACGAGACCGCCTCCGAACAGCAGGACGGCTGCGTTTCCAATATAGTACAGGGCCTTGTCGCGATCACCGCGTCCCATGGTCAGGTTGAAAGCAGAGGCAGCTCCGACACCCAGAAGAAGCGCGATGGCGGTGCAGCTTGTGGACAGAGGAAAAGCAACGTTTGTCGCCGCATTTCCCAGCTCCCCGATGCTCTGCCCGATAAAAAACTGGTCCACGATATTGTACAGTGCGCTGACCAGCATGGCGACGATGCTCGGAATGGCGAATTTGCGCAGCAGACCTCCCATGGGAGCAGATCCCAGGGGATTTGGTGCCTGCGTCGGCCCTTTCGACCGGCTGCTTCCGGCAGAGGGACAGTTTTCCTGTTTCAATGGATTCATCTTTCGTTTTCCTCCTGTTGTTTCATTCATACGGATGAACGGTTCACTGCGTCAGGCGGATATTCGCAATCCGCTTCGCTGCTTGCTCATACCGAATAACTGCTTCGCAGTTTATCAGATGGGGCTTGTACCCCACCTGATACAAGCAAGTCCCTACCCACCACTTAATGCTCTGCGCATTTGAAGTGG
>SFEV01000075.1 GCA_004557975.1 Lachnospiraceae bacterium | reverse complement strand
TGATGGCTACATAGCAATGGCTGCGCCCCGTTCCTATCGAAGTGCTTATACGCCTCTTCGTATTCTTGCATATTTTGAAGATAATATGTATAAATATGATACGGAGCTTTTGATACCGATTATGAAAAGAATTGCAGATGCACAGATAGGCACACGAGTACGCCTTGATGATGATACTGAATGGGAGGTTCTTATTATACATCCCAACAAGTTTTCCCGTCCTCTGCTTCGCAATAAACAAGACACTATTCTTGATTTAATGGAGCATCCTGAGCTTTCAATAAAATAAGTAGCAGCCGAAATACTAAAAGTATTTTCGGCTGCCCCAAAGGTTACTTCTCTTTAGCTCCAGATACTCGTTGTACGCCCTTTCTAAAATCTGCTTCTCATTTGAAAATTTCAGCAAGTGATATGCCTCATGATACTTATAAAAGCCGGAGTCAACAAAGTATTCCTCTCTTTGTGGTTTGCTGTAATAACTGTCAGCCATCATCAAATACCAGTGGACATCTTTTGATACCGTATCCTCCGGTACATTAAATGTATACTGGCTCTTGCCGATATATTTGATGATGGAAGCTCTGACCCCTGTCTCTTCCAAAACCTCTCTCGCAGCAGTTTCTTTAAAATCCTCCCCGGCTTCCACCGTTCCTTTCGGAAGAACCCATCCCTCGTATTTATTCTTGTAGCTTTTATACAGGACGAGTATCTTTCCTCTGAATATCACCACACCGCCACAGCTTGTTGCCTCAATCATTGCAATCCCTCCTGTTCGCGTGTGCCACATTATACTGGAAACAGTATAACTCTTTTTGACGAATCACGCAACCAGAAATCGCAGGATGTTCGTCCTGAAAGTAAATAAGCCTCCCATCTCCTTCCAGGGTAAAGCCTCCGGCGGATCGCATTGTCTCAATATCCGTAAATCTCATAGTAGGTCTGGAAAATCTGAGATGCAATCGGAACTGCCGTCTCACTACCGGTTCCCCCGTCTTCAGCAATCACAGCCACCACGAGATCAGGATTGTCCACATTGGAAAATCCTACAAACCAGGAATGTGTCCCTTCATAACCGTTCGAGACGTATTCTGCCGATCCGGTCTTGCCGGCAGCTGTAAAATTGTACCACCCCAGTGCCGTCGCCGTTCCGCTTTGCACTGTCTCCTGCATATATTCGCTCAGAATTCTGGCTTCTTCTGTCGTCATCAGCCGTTTGTACTTGGACGGACTGTACTTCGTCACCGTATCTCCCTCATACGTCTCAATGCGGTCTATACAGTACGGCTTCATCATAACACCGCCGTTTGCAACCGTCGCTGTCAGAAGTGCCATATGGAGCGGAGTGACCAGCGTATTTCCCTGACCGATCGCAGTTGTCATTTCTTCTCCGTAGGAGGAATCTCCGTCGAGAGAAAACTGTGACGTACTGTGCTGCATGGTCGTCGGCAGAGATTTATTAAACAGAAATTCTTCGCACATTTCCCGGAAATCCTCATTGTCGAGTTCCATACCAAGGTGGGCAAACGCTGTGTTGCAGGAGCGGGCAAAGGCATTTTTCAGATCCTCCTGGCCGTGTACTTTGCCATTATAGCAGTTGATTGTCACATCATCCACCGTCAGCATGGAAGTACAGTCAAAGGAAAAACTGCGGTACGCACCGGGCTGTTGCCTCATATAGGCCAGCGTAGTCAGAATTTTGAATGTCGAACCCGGCGGATAGAGACCCTGTGTGGCACGATTCAAAAGTACGCTGCTGGACGGATCCGTTATCAGACTTTCCCATATTTCCTCGATCTGATTCGGATCATAATCCGGCTTCGAAACCATCGCAAGAATTTTCCCTGTATCAGGCTCAAGAGCCACAACTGCACCGTTATATCCCCCAAGTGCCTGATACGCCGCATTCTGCAGCTGCGCATTCAGTGTAACCACGACAGAATCTCCCCTCAGCTTCTCATCATTTTCCTCCGTCCGAATCTGTGTGAGCACTGATGCGTGAGAAGAAAGAAGTTCGCTGTTGGCACTTGCCTCCAGACCTGCCTTGCCGTTGGAGGAATAGCCGATCACATGAGCAAACACATTGGCATACGGATATTCCCGGTACTCCTCCCCGTTGTCGGTCACTGTAGTCCTAGCCAGCACACTTCCATCGGATGAAAGGATGGAGCCACGGATATATTTGTCCATATTTGCATCCTGTTTCGTATTGTATGCGTTGGAATTCAGTTCGTCCGCCTTCCAGACATTAATGTATACGAGATATCCGATCATAATCAGGAAAAGAAAAACAAACGTATATGTGACGATGCCAAGCTCTGTATTTCGTCCTTTTCCTGTCACAGGTTCCGGTTCCTGCTCAAAATAGACTTCTTTCACTTTTACCGGAATTTTCTTTCCAGTACGGGTCTCCTCTTCCCGGTTTTTACCAGTCTTTTTCTTCCCCATACTGCCCTCCTTCATCTTCATCATCCGCGTAGTAATCATACCGGCCGTGGTCATAATCTCCATAACCGGAATCATTACGGTCATACGGTCTCTGACCGTACTCTACTGCTTCATAATTATTCTGTCCATACGGATCCTGGCCGTAATTTCCCGGGCCATACCAATTCTGATTATACGATCCCTGACTGTAACCTTCCGGTTCATAACCATCCCGATCATACGATCCCTGACTGTAACTTTCCGGTTCAAAACCATCCCGATCATACGATCCCTGACTGTAATCTCCGGAGCCGTAGCCGTTCTGATCATACGGTCCCTGACCGTAATTCCCGGATCCGTATCCATCCTGATCATACGGCCCCTGACCGTAATTCCCAGGCCCGTAGCTGTTCTGATCATACGGCCCCTGACCGTAATTCCCAGGCCCGTAGCCGTTCTGAACATACGATCCCTGGCCGTAATTCCCAGGCCCGTATCCATTCTGATCATACGGCCCCTGACCGTAGCCTCCGAAACCGTATCTGTTCATGTCATCCCCTGCTGCCATCTCCTGCTTCTGCGCGCGAAGCTCTTCGTCACGCCGCAGCATGTACAGTCCCTGAACAATCGCAAACATAATCAGCGTACTGAGCATGGAGCTTCCGCCATAACTGACAAGAGGCAGCGTCACACCTGTCATCGGAATCAGTTTGATACCTCCGCCCACAGTCAGAAAAATCTGTGCGGCATACGTCGTACCCAGTCCCACCGCAACCAGGCGATAATACCTGTTTGTAAGCTGCATCGCAATATTAATAAACATGATAAAACAGCTCATGCACACGAGGATCAGACAGATCCCGAAAATACTGCCCAGCTCCTCCGCAATGGCAGAAAACATAAAATCCTGTTCAACGTACGGTATGGCGCGCGGAGATCCCTGATACAATCCTGTGCCGAACCATCCTCCGGCGCTGATGGAAAACAGAGACTGACAAATCTGATACCCGCCTCCCTGATAATCGCGGAAAGGATCCTGCCATGCCTGTACGCGCACTCTGATATGTGCAAAAAGAAAGTATGCACCAACTGCTGCCACTGAACCGGACAGAATACCTGCCAGCACGTAGAACGGATTGCGGGTGGCGACAAACAGCATGATCAGATACGTGATAAAGAAGATTACAGCACTTCCCAGATCCTTGGATGCCACCAGAATCAGTACATGCAGGGCAGCGAGCGCCGTAGCTGTCACAATACGCCTGAAATCCCTCGCACGCGACAGAAGTCCCGCTATGGCAAACACATAGATAATTTTTACAAACTCAGAAGGCTGAATCGATATTCCTCCGAAACTGAAGGACAGCTTTGCTCCGTTGGTGGAACGTGCCAGAATAGCCACAAGTGCCAGAAGACCGATTCCCACCAGCGCATACAGCCAGTACATCTTCGTAATAAAGCGTAGCTTTCGGATCAGAAAAGGAATCAGCAGCGCCACAACCGTCGCAAATACTGCAATCTTAAACTGCTTGATGCTCTGATCATATGACAGCCTTGTAATCATGATAAAGCCTACGCAGATCAGCATACACATATTGTTGATCAGAAGCTTCGACGCCAGAGGGTACAGATTGCGGAACAGAATCAGCACTGCCGCCAGATAAATTACCTGCGCCCCGTAAAACATCAGCACCGTCGTCTGCGCCATCTCCAGATACAGCACGGTAAATGCGACAAAGTGCATAAAAAACATCAGCATATTCTGGCGCAGAAACAGATATTCTCTTGCCTCCTCATCCTTTTTCTGAAACACCGTGTAGCACTGAAACGTATATAATGCCATCAGCACAATGATCAGATATTTCGATACCTGTATAATCAAATTTGTCATACGTTACTCCACTCCCCTTTTGAAGTGACCTCTTGTTCCGTCAGAAGCAGTCTGCATGCAGTCATCCGATGCAGTTCCATTATACAGCTCCCACAGCAGTGGTTCATACTGCTTCAGCACTGCGGCAGTCTCTCTGTAATCCTCAATGGTAAAAGACAGTCTCACATACGCCGGTGAAACCTGTAAGATTTCTTCCCGGCATCCCACAAGCTTAAGCGGAACAGAATTGTATATGGTGTTGCAGCAGACGCAGCAGCGGTTCCGCACCGGAAACGAGGTTTTTTTCCGATCTCTGAGATACAGAATCCCCGGCTTCTTCGTACATCCGCCCGTATTTTTCTGCACGCACTGCGCAGACTGCATCAGGGGCTGATAGCCATAAATCTCCATCTCCGTATGTTCTCTGTCCAGCTGCATCAGCTCACGCTGGTTCAGCTCCGCCGGAAGCGTTCTCCTGGAAATCCCCTGACTCTGAAGAAACTCTGCCGCCATGCTGTTGTACGCATACAGACTGTAATCGCCAGCCAGTTCTGCTTTCATATTGTTCTCCGCCACAAAATTCCTGAAAAACTCAAGCTGATCGATTGTATGAATCAGGAATCCGTCCATCTGCCGCAAAAATTTCCGTACATTCTTCTGATTCAGGAATGCAAGATCCATGCTGCGCAGCACAGGCGGGCAGAAAAAGAAGCATCTGCTTCCTCTCTCTTTTACACGGTCTGCCAGAGCTTCAATGGTCAGCTTCTTCTCCCCCGCACAGTCATCAACCAGCAGGGAATCAAAATAAACCGTGTCAAAAATCAGCTCTGTCTCCCCGAGAACTGCTTCAAGCTGTTCCGGTGTTGTGACGAGAATATTGGTGCAGATTTTCTTTCGGGATCCGACAGGTACATTTTCTGCAGATGCGGTCTCTTTCCGCCCCATTTCCCCTGATATATTTTCCACGCATTTATATTCCGTATTTTTCTCTGATTTTTTTTCTGTACACGTCCGCTGCGGCAATTCTGCCGTTCTTCTGCTCTTTTCCAGAATTGCGCTCTCCAGCTGTTCAATCCCTTCTCTGCGAAGTGCGTTCAGATCGCGGACCGTCACAAACAGACCGTCATCCAGAGAAATATCCAGATGTTCCAGTACAAACGGGGTATTTCCGGTCTTCATCATCTGTCTGCGCACACTTTCCTGTGTGGCAGGATTTGACACCGCCTCCTGGGCGCATGTACCGGATACTGTGACAGAGATATCTCTCCAGACCAGCTTCAGTATAGCAGGGCTCCCGCGAAAAATCTTTAATTCACCCTTAATTTTTTCTCTGCAGTTTTCCTGCACATATTTCCTGTTCAGCTCCTGCAAAAGTGAATCATTCTTCGTCCTGTAAATCACGCTTCCCGATGCAGGCAGAGGGCCGGAGTAAGCCAGCGTAAATTCCGCCCCCTCCTGCACCTCACCAGTAACCGTAGTTTCAGCTTGACCGGCAAGCTCCAGCACATCATTTTTCCCAAGCTTCTCAAGCGCCCTCGCCCGCAGCTTTCCTTTTCCAGCCGCAAGCACTTTTGCCGCCTGTGTCCCCAGATGGTTCGGCCTGTCCATGGCCATCATGGAACGTCCGTTTGTCGTGTGATAATATCCCCCGGAAAATCCGCCCCGATTATACAGGTCCAGCAGAATCTTCCGATCCTCCTCATCCACACGGTATCTGCCGCGCCCGCTGTTCCTGTACAGATCGATGTATTTCCTGTATACCGCCACAACGCCCGCCGTATATTCCGGCCGTTTCATCCGTCCTTCGATTTTCAGAGATGCGATCCCTGCATCGATCAGCTCAGGAATCAAATCCAGTGTACACATATCCTTCATACTGAGCAGATACGGAGCCGCAGATTTTTTTGTGCCTCCCTCAACGTGATAGGGAAGACGGCACGGCTGAGCACATCTGCCCCTGTTGCCGCTTCGTCCTCCAAGCATGCTGCTGAACAGGCACTGTCCGGAGTAGCAATAGCACATGGCACCGTGAATAAATGTCTCCACTTCCATCCCTGTTTCTTCTATAATATTATGAATCTCTGACAGCGAAAGCTCCCTCGCAGGAACGACTCTCGTGATTCCGGCGCGCTGCAGCAGTCTGGCTCCACTGACACCTGTCACCGTCATCTGTGTACTTGCATGCACATCAAGCCCCGGAAAACGTTCCTGTACAAAACGCACAACGCCCAAGTCCTGTACAATCAAACCATCCACTCCGCTCTCATAATACGGAAGAAGAAACGGATAGAGCTTTTTATGGAGTTCCCTCTCCTTAAGAAGCGTATTGACCGTCATGTAGATTTTACGCCCGTGCAGATGACAGTATTCAATTCCGCTCAGCAGATGCTCCTCATCCGGATTGTCCGCATACGCTCTGGCGCCGAACATACTGCCGCCAATGTAAACAGCATCAGCTCCTGCATTTACTGCGGCACGCAGGCTGTCCAGGGAGCCTGCCGGTGCAAGTAATTCAATCATAGAACCTCCTGTCATTTCTTACGTATCATTTCTTACGTATCATTTCCTACGTATCATTTCTTACGTATCATTTCCTATGTAGTATCTTTGTAATATCATAAATACAAAACAGGCTGCAACAATCTCCATAACTTTTCTGTAAAGGCAAAGTATATGCAAATAATTGCAGCCGCATCTGTCATTTGTCACCATTTGTCATCCGGCCTGCCGCCCATACGGCAGGATGCAGTCATTCCTTTGATTTTTTTGACTGCATTTCAAACTGAAGCAGTTCTTTCTGAAGCTGTGCATTCTTCTCTTCAAGTGCACGCTGCTCCTTCTCCGCATTTTCCAGACGGATCTGTGCTGTGATCAGCTCATGCTTAAAGTCATAAAGCTCCCTGTCCTTCTCCGAAAGACTGTCCTCCAGCTCCTCTACCTTTTTTTTCATCTTGAAATAATCGTCTGCCGTGTTCAGATTCAACAGTATCCCACGCATTTCCGGAGAAAGCCTGTGATAACCGTCGAGATTGCGGAACTCGGATATTTTGCCGTTCAGATATGTAGCAACACGCTGCAGATATTCTTCACTCTCATATCCGCTCAGCGTATAAATTTTGCCTGCAATAATCACCTGTGTCCTGTTCTTGGATGACATGGGATGCCCTTCCTTTCAACTGTAGTGTTTCTCTTATTATAAACAATTTTGGAAGAATTACAACCGTTTATTTTGATCTGCCGAGATGGCTGTACGCAAAATCCGTGACAACACGGCCTTTCGGCGTGCGGTTCAGAAAACCATTCTTGATCAGATAAGGCTCATATACATCCTCTATAGTACCGGAATCCTCCCCGATCGCTGCTGCAAGTGTATCCAGTCCCACCGGACCGCCGCCGAATTTGTCGATCATCATTTCCAGTATGGCGCGGTCAATGGAATCAAGGCCGTAACGATCCACCTCCAGCAGGTCAAGAGCCTCCGCTGCAACCTCCGACGAAATTCTTCCGTCATACCGCACCTGGGCAAAATCGCGCACACGCTTCAGCATCCTGTTGGCAAGACGCGGGGTCCCTCTGGAACGGCGGGCAATCTCCAGCGCACCGCGAGTGTCAATCTCCACGTTCAGGACTGCGGCAGACCGAGTCACAATCGTCTGCAGCTCCTTTTCAGAGTAAAATTCCAGATGATGAACTACACCAAAGCGGTCACGCAGCGGCGCAGTCAGCATACCTGCTCTTGTTGTCGCCCCGATCAGTGTAAAATGGGGCAGATCCAGGCGAATCGATCGCGCTGCTGCTCCCTTACCGATCATAATATCAATGGCAAAATCCTCCATGGCAGGGTACAGAACCTCCTCCACCTGGCGGTTCAGCCGGTGAATCTCGTCAATAAACAGGACATCCCCCTCCTGAAGATTGTTCAGGATCGCAGCCATTTCACCCGGCTTTTCAATGGCGGGGCCTGAAGTGATTTTAATGTTGACTCCCATTTCATTTGCGACAATACACGCCAGCGTCGTCTTTCCAAGTCCGGGCGGTCCATACAGAAGCACATGGTCAAGAGCGTCGTTCCTCTGTCTCGCCGCCTCGATAAATATTTTCAGTGTACTCTTTGCTTTCTCCTGACCGATATACTCATCCAGCAGCTGCGGCCGCAGTCCCGGCTCCAGGCGGATATCCTCCTCCGTCGTATCGGTCGTAATAATCCGTTTTGCCATACGTATCTCCTTACAGGAATGACAGCTGCTTCAATGCAAGCTTCAGTATTGTCTCCGTGTCCATGTCATCGGTCGCTCCTGACTTCTTCACTGCCCTGAGCGCATCACTTCCTGAATACCCCAGAGCCGTCAAAGCCTGCACCGCATCAGCCTTCGAATCATTCATCTGCGATGCACCGGCCGCCTGTTCAGCGCCTGCAAGCTTTTTCTCAAATGCATCCTCGAGACTGAGCTTGTCCTTCAGCTCCAGAATCAGCTTTTTCGCAGTCTTGGCACCGATCCCCGGGGCCTTCGCAATGGCTCTCGCATCATCGGAGAGCACTGCAAACCGAAGATCATCCGCATCCATCACAGAAAGAATACCGAGGGCCGCTTTGGGCCCGATCCCGTTGACATTCAGAAGCAGCCTGTACATTTCCAGATCATCCTCATCCAGAAATCCAAACAGCTGCATCGCATCCTCCTTCACATTCAGATACGTATATATCTTTACTTCCTCCCCGCGTCCCGGCATCTGTGCTGCATCCCGCGAAGAGATAAACAGCTGAAATCCAATATGATTTACATCCAGCACCAGCTTCGTCTCCGTCACCGCTGCCACTGTCCCCACTAAATATGCGATCATTCTTTCTTTTCCTCAGTTTCTTTATATCCAGTTTAAATGTCCAGTCTGTATGTCCAATCCAAATGTCCAGTCTGTATATCCGGTCTGCATGTTCATCCCGCATACGCATCCGGTCCATTCTCGTCCTCCCCAGATGACACCCGCACCGTTACCCGGTTCGGCAGACAGACAATCATCTGTCCATCCGCGTGAATTCTGCCCTGTCTGATACACAGGTGATCCGGGCAGTCGGCCTCTTTCATCTCCACACTGCCATCGTGAATCCGGATACAGTTTGTATTGCCTATCATAATCTCATCCTCTGCATCCAGCGCGTACGTTCCATATATTTCTCCGCCCACTTCCACGACAACAAACTCTCCATCCTTCTGTCCGAAAAGCTGTAGTGCCAGCAAAATCAGACACGCACCGCAGGCTGCCAGAGCCAGAATCACATCTGCTTTTTTCATTTGTCCATCCCCTGCATTTACTTAAATGAAAAACTAAATTCCAGTTATTAAATAAACCAGTAAATTTGCGGGATTAAATTCCATTTTGCACCTTAACAATTCCATATTTTTGCCTTATAATGAACCTGTAAGCACCCATGAGTTATGTTTTTGCGCATGCTAAATGGGCATCTGAAAATAGTGTGCAGGACTAAATTCCACATGCCTTGTGTGTAAGACTAAATTCTGGTGCAGTGAAATCTGCCTGTGCTTATACTATTTTATTTTATAAGTTTTGGACTAAGCATAACATCATCAGGTGCGATTGCCTTTAATCCTAATGCTTTATGCAGTTTATTGTCCAAGAGTAAAAGAGAGAGTTCATATGGGCTGTGCCCATTGAGGCTGTCTCTTTTTTCGTTGTTTATGTGGTTCATCATAAGCCTGACTTTATCGTCATCTAAATCAGCGAATGAACTTCCTTTCGGACGGATGTAGCGGATATACTCGTGGTTCTTCTCGCAGGCTCCTTTTTGCCAAAAGCTGTATGGATCGCAGTAAAAGACAGTAGTACTTTTGCTTCCGTCACAGAATTCCTCCATCTCTTCGCGGGCGGAGAATTCCGGACCTCCGTCCGTGAGGATCACCGGAAAAAGCCTTTTGAATGCTTCCTGTCCTAACACTGTTTCAAGCCATACAAAGACCTCTAACACACATTCCTGGTCCTGATATTCCAATAGGAACAGGAGCATAAGGTTACAGTTGCGGAATGTAAAGGTTAAAATGGCTCGACTTTCTCCTTTCTTACCTTCCACGCAATCCATTTCAACAACATTTGCATCAGGATGTTCCTTCATATACTTTTGAAAATCCTCATAGTTATGACCAATACGGTAAGATCGATCCTTTGCACTGGTCTGCGTTGGCTTTTTACGCTTTTTATAACGTACAGCACGTCTCAGATCACCATTTCGCACATCAAATACGCATGCATCAATGTAAGAGTAAAGAGTTCTTCTTGAACATCCTAATTCATCTGCATGTGTAGCGTAGATATGTCCTATAGATTGATGCTTATCCTTGATCAACGGAACCAGCAGATCATTCATAGCCTGAATGCTTTCCGGAGTCTGATTGATGCCGACTCTGCAATCAACGAGCACACTGCGGTATTCATCATGCGCATATTTAGATGAATAAAACTTTCTGGGCATAAGGCAATAGGTTTTTTTACCACAGCCATTGCATACGTAAGGTGGTTTATTCAGCTTTTCACATTCTGCTGTCTCATAAGCCGGACAAATATCAATGCAACGAAAATCCGGTCTTTTACAGAGTTTACAGAGACTGCCACACTGCTTGTCACAAAGACAAACAATCTTACAAGTCTTTCGATGAATGCATGGTGGATTCGTATATCCTGAATCAGGGCGTTCTTTTGTATGTGCGTGAAGCCGTACTTCTTTTGATATGGTAGATGGATCTTTACCGATAATCCGCCCGATTTCAGCAAAACTTTTATTCTCGGTAAGTCCTTTCTCAATATCCACTCGCTGTTCAAAGGTTAAATGTTTCTGATTGCCTCTCTTCTTCATAAATATCTCCAATCTGCACATCCAATCTGCACAGGCAGGCAATCAGCTGCAAGTACATTATACAGAGAAATAACAGTAGCAATCAATACAGCAAATATGTGTGCAGGAGTAACTTCGACCTATATGGAATTTACTCTTACATTCTGGAATTTAAAAATGCATTTTAGTACCAGTGTATATGATGCAGTTTTGTTAATAAAAAGGCAAACTTATGTTCTGGAATTCCGTTGCATTTAAGAAAAACATATGGTATAATCAAAATATGGATAAAAATATTTATAATATAAAAGAAAATGATCTTACATATGGTCGTGGATATGTCTATTCTCTTCAGTATCATATCGTATGGTGTACGAAATACAGGAAGCAGGTTCTGAAGGATGGGATAGATGAGGAACTGAAACAGATGCTTCAGGAGCTGGCAGAGGAATACCATTTTAAGATTCTGGCGATGGAGGTCATGCCGGATCATATCCATCTGCTCCTGGACTGCAGACCCCAGTTCATGATCTCGGACATGGTGAAGATCATGAAAGGGAATACTGCGAGATGGCTGTTCCTGAAGAGGCCGGAATTAAGAAAGAGCCTTTGGGGCGGACATTTGTGGAACCCGTCTTATTGTGCAGTAACAGTCAGTGACAGGAGCCGGGAACAGGTAGAAACATATCTCAGAAATCAGAAGGAGCGGTAGTGTGAAGGTAACATCCAGTTATGCGGCAGAGATACGA
>SFEV01000074.1 GCA_004557975.1 Lachnospiraceae bacterium | reverse complement strand
TTCTTCTGCCATCTCCGGTGTTTCTTCCAGATAAACATCAAAACGGACTCCGTGTCTGTCCGTATCCGATCCCAGATACGTCTTCTGCGGATATATGGTCAGATTCCCGAATTTTCTCCGGAAAATAATTTCAAGAAGCTTCCGCACGAAATGCTCACCTATACCGGGATACGACACCATCGTTCCAAATAAAAAATCATCAATCAGGTTCAGTTCTTCCAGTTTTCTTCTCTGCAAATGCATTTCTCCTTTCCGTGTCCTTTCTGAATAGACGGAATGGAGAAACTTATTTGCGAAACTCTTTTTCAAATCTCCGGTCTCTGCTTCCGTCCTCTTGTCTCATATGGGGAAGCAGTAACCGAATGGTCCAGATAGTTCCCAGATATGTCTTTATGATTGTTTTCTGGCTAAATTATACATGATCCGGAATATGGTGTCAATTACAATATTTTATTCTTATTGTTCTCATATAATATATGAAACATTTGACTATGAGATCAGTTTTTCTCCTGTATCTTTCTCCTGCGCACCATCATCGTAAGCCCGAAACAGGCCGCTGCAAAGAGAATCTGTATCACGTATCCTTTGTATACGGTCGCCCTCAGTTCATCTCCCAGCACGGAGTAATCTCCGAGAATTCCGTTGATTCTTGAGTACCAGTAGGTGGGCAGGAATCTTGCGATTTTCTCCACGGTGCTTCCCAGCATCTCGATGGGCACGAAGATTCCTCCGAGGAAACACAGTCCCAGGGAGAGGACGTTGTTCATGCCGTTCAGCGCGGCTGGACCTCCTGAGAGCATGCCGGTGAGGTAGCCCAGGGAGAGTGCCACCAGCATGCAGCAGATGCTGTTGATGAGATAGTAGCCACTGTTTTTGTCTGTAAATACGCCGCCGCGGCACATGATCGCATGCAGCAGGATGCAGCAGAACCAGATCACGCAGCCCACCAGCAGAAACGCTGCGACAGTTGCGATATTCTGCTTCAGAAACGGCACGGAGCAGCTCTGCATCCGCCGCTGGATATCGCGGTTTTTGAATTCCATTATGACAAGGCTGATTGTCATGATTGTGGCGCCCAGGAAAGCGTAGGGCATGTATCCGAAGAAGTAGTTATAGTCTGCCCGGACACCGGCGTTGCCGTTGATGTCGATGAGTGTAATGTCCGGTTCGGTCTCTCCCAGCAGCAGTGATTCCGCACACGCTTCCTCAAAGGAGAAGCCTCCCGCCTGGTACGTGCGGATCTGATTCATCAGTGCGTTCACCTGACTGTCCACGTAGAAGGACATGGTGGAATCCGGCACGGTGATGCTCTGCACCACTCTTTCTGAAGTGTCTCCGTCCAGGAATGACTGCTGCGCACCTTCAGGAATGACGAGCACGTATTCTATATCGCGGTAGTAGAGGGCTTCCTGAATAGCTGTTATGTCATCCTCCAGCTCCACCACGTTCTGGTCACGCTCCAGCATGGCAAGAAGTGTATCTCCCAGCACGCTGCCGTCCCGGTTCATGACTGCCACATTCAGCTTTTCTGCGGCAAAATTCTCTGTGACCATTTCTTTCTGCGCTGCTTTCTGAATCATCATGGCCACACCTGCAAAAATGGCAATGTACATGATTATGATATTTATGTTTCTGCGAATAATCAGCAGATATCCTTTAAAGACTGTCATATCGTTCCCTCCTAAGCTTCAGGAAGCCTGCCAGTACCAGCGCTGCCGTGATCACACCAAGCAGTATGAGATTCATGCGGTACCGGGAGATGTTTTCGTACACGGAGATGCTGTAAAATGCATCTGCGATCAGTGCTGCCGGATTGATCCTGTTCAGTATTGGCATATGCTTTTCCAGTATGTATTTCATGCCGCCGAACATCAGACCGGACAGAAAGCTCATGACCAGAGAGCTTCCCACCAGCAGGCCGATCTTGCAGCCATCGCCGATTCGGAGGCTGCCGATAAAGATGCCCCAGGCGATTCCTGTCATGCTGCCGAGTACACACACCGGAATCAGCATGGGCCATTTATCTCCGAAGGATATACCGAGTACAAAATGGAGATACAGAAGAAGCACACAGATATTCAGATACAGGATCGTGAAATCGGCCAGCATCTCACTGATGACCAGTTTCAGCCTGCCTGTGGGTGCCACGCTGCGCCTTGCGGCCAGGGCTGACTGGTCGGCGCGCAGATTGACTGCCGTCGTCATCCCTGTAAAGGCTCCGAAGAGGCATGCCATGCTGATCAGGGCAAAAAAGTAGCTCAGTGTATCATCCAGCTCATTGCCGCCTGCACCTGTTTTTCCGATATAATCCCGGTAATCGGAGATGGTACCGGAGGCTTTCAGCAGACCGAGCGGATTTTTTTCTCCGATTTTTTCCATCATCTGCTGGTTTTGCAGATATCCCTCCAGCAGAGCGGTCAGAATGCTCTCCTGGATCTGCACACCGGATACGGAGAGAGCCGGCGTGCTGCGGCTGTAAAATATGCCCTCAATTGTTCCCTCTTTCAGTGCCGCTTCTGCTTCATCCTCTTCCATCTCCGTCAGGGCGATGGTGTCTTCATCCAGCGCATGGAGGAAGGTTTCAAAAATTGCATTTCCCTCTTTTACCACAGCGACGGGAATCGGATTCATCTTCTCCATCATGCTGCTTCCTTTCCCGAAGGTCAGGCCAAACAGCGTCCCCAGTATCAGCGGGAAAAGAAGTGACCAGAACATTTCGTTTTTATTTCTGACTGCCTGTTTTAAGTTAAACCAGTATAATCGTCCCACGTTTCTCCTCCTCTAATCTCTGAGCTCTTTTCCTGTGATTTCCAGGAAAACATCATTCAGTGTCGGCAGTTCGGAAAATACACGGCCAAAGGAAATCCCCTGCTCCTGCAGGTAATTCAGTATCCGGATCAGGTTGTGATTAGCGCTGGTGCATTTTACCGTGAGTGTCTGTTCATTGCTGTAATTCACCTGGAATACGTGAGGCAGCTGTTCTATTGTATACAGCTGTCCCTCATCCAGGGCGATATTCTCAATGTAGATCGTCTCTGCGGTCCGGATCATGCGCTTCAGTTCCTCCGTGGTGCCGGATGCAATGCTGCGCCCGTGATCCATGATCACGACCCGGCTGCAGATCTGCTCCACCTCTTCCATGTAGTGGGAGGTATAGATAATCGTGGATCCCTGGCGGTTCAGCTCCTGAATTCCCTCCAGTATTTTATTGCGGCTCTGGGGATCGACAGCGACGGTGGGTTCATCCATGATGATCAGTCTCGGCTTGTGGGCGATGCCGCAGGCAATATTCAGCCTGCGCAGAAGTCCGCCGGAGAGCTTTCTCGGCAGCATTTTTCTGTAATCCTCCAGGCCGGTGAATGCGATCGCTTCCTCCACCAGCTCTCTGCGCCGCTGTTTGTCTTTGATATACAGCCCGCAGAAGTAATCAATGTTTTCGTAGACGGTCATCTGTTCAAAGACTGCCACATTCTGCGGTACCACACCGATCTGCTGTTTCAGGTCATAGCTGTCGGGCCGCATCTGCTTCCCGAATACGGTGATCTCACCCTTGTCATATCGCAGCAGTGCAAGGAGGCAGTTGATGGCCGTGGTCTTCCCTGAGCCGTTTGGGCCCAGAAGACCGAAGATCTCTCCTTCCCTGATGTCAAGATTCAGGTGATCCAGCGCCACCAGATCGCCATACCGTTTTACGAGATTTTCTATATGTATCATGTGCGTCCTCCTTATATTTCTGAGATCAGTATCGTTTTTCTGCCAGAAGGTCCTCATGGTTTCCTTCCTGTTCTGATTATGGAACAAGTATATCTTTTTTGAGGAGCAATTTGAAGTGGCGGATGTCAGAAGCTGAAGTGACAAATGTCATTTTGTGTTGCTGTTCGCTTCGTTCACGGCAACGTCATTCTTTACATTGTTCTCCCCTTATGATAGGATGAACGCAAAAGGACAGGTGATAAAATGAATACAATTATTGACCGGTGCATGCTGCTGATTTTCTGTATTCCGTGCGCGCTGCTGACTGTTTCGTCTGATTATGATTATCTGATCATCGCGCTGTTTTCTGCTGTCGCTGTCAGCGCATTCTGCGACGCCGTCACAGATCAGCGCTGTACGGCAGGTCTTCTCATCTTTTATTCCGTATGTATGATCTTTCTCCCTGAGCTGCTTCTGTTTCTGCCCATGATCACTTACGACTGTGCATCACTGTATTTCCTTCCGGGTGCAGCATCCCATGAATCAGCCCCGGGGCATACGCGCAAGGCTGTCCCTGGCGACGTGGATGGTGAGGCTGGCAGGAGGCTGTCCCTGGTACGTTTTCTTCCGACAGTATGTATCGCCGCTGCCGTTCTTTCTCAGTACAGCAGAGGTTTTCGTGCGATTCTTGACTTCGGTGCTGTCTTTCTCCTGACCGGCTGTCTGGCCGCCGTGCTGCTCTGCTTTCGCACCGTCCGGTATGAGACACTCTCGAAGAAATATCTTCGCACACGGGATGACGATACGGAGCTTCGGCTGGCTCTGGAGGAACGCAATCACGCGCTGCAGGCACAGCAGAACAGTGAAATCTACAACGCCACACTGCGGGAGCGCAACCGCATTGCCCGGGAAATTCATGACAATGTGGGACATATGCTGACGAGAGCCATTCTGATGGTCGGTGCAATAAAGACGGTCAGCAAAGAGGAAAGTCTGAAGGAGCCTTTCTGCCAGCTTGAGGATACGCTGAAGCAGGCCATGGACAGTATCCGAAAAAGTGTCCATGACCTGCGGGACTCTTCCGTAAATCTGGAGGAATCTCTTCGCATGCTGACCAGTGAATTTTCCTTCTGTCCTGTGACGCTGACCTGTGATATTTCTCCCGATATCCCGCGGGAGGTCAAATACAGCTTTATCTCTGTTGTCAAGGAAGCGCTCGTCAATATTTCCAGGCACAGCAACGCTTCCCAGGCCAGAATCACTGTGATGGAACACCCCGGATTTTATCAGCTGATTATACAGGACAACGGGAAAAACAGCCGCAGTCATCCGGTATCCGGGGCAGAAGGTGAGTGGCTCAGTGATGGCATGGGGCTTCAGAATATGCGCAGCCGCGTAAGTGCGCTGAACGGAAATATCCAGATCACGGATACGGATGGATTTCGCATCTATATCACTGTTCCGCGGAAGAGTGAGTGACTCAGGATATACAGCATTTCAGAATATATAATAACCGATATATATAATAGGAAGAAAGGGAAATGATTATGAACCTTCTTTTGGTGGACGATGATGTTCTCGTGACATCAGCACTGAAAATGATACTGGAAACTGACCCGGAGATCTGTGTGATTGATACAGGGAGCTCCGGTGCAGAGGCGGTCAGTCTGTACAACCGTCTTCTGCCGGATGTGCTGCTGATGGATATCCGCATGAAAGAGATGGATGGACTGGAAGCTTCCCGCAGGATTCTGAAGGAGCATCCGGATGCGAGAATCCTGCTGCTGACCACCTTCTCTGACGATGAATATATTGTCAAGTCTCTGCGCATCGGGACGAAGGGATATCTGCTGAAGCAGGATTACGAACACATTGTTCCGGCGATCAAGGCCGTCTACTCCGGTCAGACGGTATTTGGAAATGAGATCACACAGAAGCTCCCGGAACTTCTCCATAAGAAAAAGGGATATGACTGGGAAGGCCATCAGATATCAGAAAAAGAGCTTTCCATCATCCGCGGTGTCGCACAGGGGCTGTCCAACCGCGAAATCGCAGAAGCTCTTTATCTCGGCGAGGGGACGGTCCGCAACTATTTAAGCACTGTGCTGCTGAAGCTGGGGCTGCGGGACCGGACACAGCTGGCCGTCTTCTATCTGAAGCATGAGGATACGGATCTGTAAGTCAGATCTGAGCGATCAGATATCGTACCCTTAATGCTCGATCATAATTTTGAGAATTTCCTTGTCCGTCTCCTTCATGCCCTCTTTCCCAATCAGGCCGACACAGCTGATTGTCTCTGAGGTCTCCTCCTGGAGAATTCCGGTGTACGGCGCGTAACCCTGATTGTTCATGGCAAGGTGATGAGCCAGGAATGCCGCATCGAGGCTGGCTGCAATCTTCGCCGCACAGGAAATCTTTGCCCCGTCACAGATAATGCCCGGGATGTTGGCAAGTGTATTTTCGATGGTCTTTTTGATCCGGTCAAGGCTTCCGCCCACCATGTAGGTGATTGCCGCACCGCTGGCACAGGAAGCTGAGACTGCGCCGCAGAATGCAGACAGCTTGCCGATATACAGCTTCTGGTAGACGGTCAGAAGGTTGGAAAACACCAGTGCACGGTAGAGGCTGTACTCCGGCAGTTCCATCTCTCTTGCGTAGACAATCAGCGGTACAGAGCAGGCGATTCCCTGGTTGCCGCTGCCGGAATTGATGATTACAGGCAGATCACAGCCGCCCATGCGCGCTTCCGACGCTGCCGCCGTCAGGCTTCGCATCCTGGTCAGCATATCATCGGAATAGGATTCCCTGATCACACGCCCGATGCCAAGGCCGTACCTGCCTGTCATTCCCTCCCGGGCGATGGTCATATTGCAGCGGATCTGAGCATCCAGCAGGTCTTTGACATCCTCCAGTGCAACGGTATCTGAAAATTCTTTGATATCCTCAAGATTCAGCAGATTCCTGTCTGCCTCTTCCGTCTGCTCTCCTGTTTCATCCCGATCCAGCAGAACTTCCCCGTTCTTAATAATTTTTGTGACATTGATATGGTCATACTTGATCTCCAGGCTGACTGTATCATCTCCTGCTGTCATCTCCAGAATAAAGTGAAGTACCACGGGGGAATCGAGGATCTCCACATGGCAGATCTCCTTTGCCAGCAGTTCCCTTGTGCGCGCTCTCGCCGCATCATCCACGTGTTCCAGGACTTCCATATTTCTGGAGGCATCTCCCCCGACTGCTCCAAGCACCACACCTGCCGGAATGCCGGTCAGCCCTCCGGAATTGGGAATCACTACGCACCGGACATTTTTGATGATATTGCCGCTGCAGTATGCCGTGATCTTCTCCGGCTCCGCACCCAGCACTTCCCGCGCTCTCGCCGCGCCGTAGGCCAGCGCAATCGGTTCCGTACAGCCCATGGCGGGAACCATCTCTTCTTTTAATATTGCCAGATAATTTCTGTATACTTTTTCATTTACCATGACATTGTCCTCCTTTGTACCCCGCAAAGATTATGAACTCTGCCGCAGATGATGCGGATGCTGTATCCGGTACCGGAAATAAAAAATAAACAGGATTGCCGTCGTGATCCAGGTGACCGGATAGTTCATCAGGATCATATGTACCGATGGATTCATCGGCACCACTGCAAAGATCCATGCAATCCTCAGCAGACAGACACCGAACAGTGTCAGGAACATCGGGATCAGTACATCTCCGATTCCGCGCAGAGCGCTGGAGAAAATCTCCACAAAGCTGAATACGATGAAGCACGGTGCAATGAGCCGGAGCATGTCTGCGCCGATCTCCACCACAGCCGGGTCCGCGGAGAAAATGCGAAACAGCGGATACCGAAACAGAATCAGAAACAGTGTCATAAACAGGGAAACACCCTGATCCATCAACAGGCAGATCACCGTACCGCGCTTTACACGGTCCAGCTTGCCTGCGCCGTAATTCTGACCCGCAAATGTGGTGATGGATACGCCAAAGGCACCGCTGATCATCCAGAAAATCGCATCCAGCTTGCCGTGAGCCGCCCAGGCTGCCGTCGTATCGGTACCGTAGACGTTGACCGCCGACTGGATGATGATGTTGGACAGACTGTACATGACTGACTGGATTCCGCCGGGTACGCCGAGATACAGCTGTGATTTCAGCATTCTGCCGTGAAATCTGATCTTTGACAGCTGCAGACGGTACATGTCCTTCGAACGCATCAGAACGAGAGTGACAAGAATCGCACTGACTGCCTGTGCAAACAGTGTGGCGATGGCCACGCCGGCAACACCGAGCTTCAGCCACAGTACCATGACAAGGTCCATGACGATATTCACGAGGCAGCAGATAATCAGGATATACAGCGGCCGTCTGGAATCTCCCAGGGCACGCAGGATACCGGATCCGATATTATATATGAAAACAAACAGAATGCCTGCAAAGTAGATGCGCAGATACGTCGTCGACAGCGCCATGATTTCATCCGGTGTATTCATCCTGGAAAGTATCGTCGGAGAAAGCCATATTCCAAGGATTGTAGCTACGATACCTCCGGCAATGGACAGGGCATACGCCGTGTGCAGCCCGTCGTTCAGCCCCTTTTCGCTGCGGGCACCGTAGCACTGCGAGATGATAACGCCTGCTCCTGCGGAGAGCCCTGTAAAGAAGTTGACCACCAGATTCACAATCTGTCCGGAGGATCCTCCCACACTGGCCAGCGCTTCTTTGCCTACGAAGCGACCGACAATTACCATATCGATTGTGTTATACAGCTGCTGGAAAAATGTTCCCAGCAGAATCGGAAAGAAAAAAAAGAGAATCTGTTTCCAGATCGCTCCCTCTGTAATTTGATTGCCGCCATTGACCCTCTTCTTATGCTGATTCATATGCAAAATTCCTCCCCAAAGATATTGCATCTGAATTATAGCAGTATTTTTGAAATTGTCAATAGAACATAAAATTTACCTGTAAATTTCGTCAAAAAGCACACGTACAGAACTCTTGCATTTCCAAAGGAATGGCTTATAATATATACGCACTGAACGAACGAATTAAAATGAGGTAATAATCATGAATTTTTTTATTTCCAGAAATTCCACAGGCAGGCCTGATACATCTTCTTATCTTTTCAGCAACAGTGATCTGAAAAAGCTCATTATTCCTCTGATCATTGAACAGATTCTCGCCATCACAGTCGGTGTCGCCGATTCCATGATGGTGGCAAGCGCCGGTGAGGCTGCCGTGTCAGCCGTGTCGCTGGTGGACACTGTTTTTGTTCTGCTGATCAACCTGTTCGCAGCCCTGGGTACAGGCGGCGCCGTAATCTGCGGTCAGAGCATCGGCAAGCGCCATCCGGAGACGGCATGCCGCGCTGCCAACCAGCTCATCCTGTTCACAGGAATCTTCTCTGTGCTGATTATGGGACTGGCTTATTGCTGCCGTTCATTTATCCTGCATGTGGTTTTCGGAAATATTGCACCTGATGTCATGGCAAACTGCAACATCTATCTTCTGATTGTGGCGGCTTCCATCCCGTTCATCGCTCTGTACAATGCCGGTGCTGCCATCCTCCGCTCCATGGGAGATGCCAAAACTGCCATGTACATGTCTCTCGTGATGAACGGCATCAATCTCATCGGAAACGCTATCCTGATCTACGGTCTCAAAATGGGTGTGACAGGTGCTGCGATTCCTACACTGATTTCACGTACCATTGCTGCCATAGTGATCCTATACATACTGACGGACCAGAAGAAGTCTGTGCACCTTGTGCTTCCGTTCTCCTTCCGTTTTGATATC
Source organism: Lachnospiraceae bacterium (assembly GCA_004557975.1). GTDB lineage: Bacteria > Bacillota > Clostridia > Lachnospirales > Lachnospiraceae > Choladousia. The sequence continues at coordinate 1,811 of SFEV01000074.1, read as the reverse complement.
CCGCTGCTCAAAAAGATTCTCGGGATCGGTATTCCCAACGGACTGGAAAACAGCATGTTCCAGCTGGGAAAAATCCTCGTGCTCAGCATTGCATCCGGCTTCGGCACAGCGGCCATCGCTGCCAACGCAGTCTGCAACAACATCGCCATGTTCCAGGTACTTCCCGGTTCTGCAATCGGCTTTGCTCTGCTGACCGTCACGGCCCAGTGTGCAGGCGCCGGCGATTTCACACAGGTCCGCTATTATACGAAAAAACTTCTGATGATTACGTACGCAGCCAAGGTGGTGATCAATATTCTTGTGCTTGCCGCACTGCCTCTGCTGATCAGAATGTACAATCTCTCCCCCGAGGCATCCGGCTATACTCACGACATTATCTGGTACCACGCAGCCTGCGTGATCACTATCTGGCCTCTGTCCTTTGCACTTCCCAATACGCTGAGGGCCGCTGCCGATGTGAAATATGCCATGGTGCTCTCCATTTTTTCCATGTGGGTGTTCCGTATCGGCTTCAGCTGGCTGCTGGGCGTACAGTGCGGCTGGGGAATCTTTGGCATCTGGGTGGCTATGACCATCGACTGGCTGTTCCGTGCTATCCTCTTCGTGCGTCGGTATCTCGGCACGAAATGGCAGCATGCGCTCGGGCACTAAGCTGATCACAGATGGGGATTAATCTATCTGCAGATACTTTTTCATAGCCGCTATGTACAGCTCTCCCATCCTGCTTAAGACCATATTTTTCCTGATAATATAACCAATCTCCATGGTACTGTTCTGATTCTGTTCATCATCCCGGAACGGTATGGCCATATAATCGCTTCCGTTCAGCTCTTCGCAGATAATTCCTGAACAGAGTGTATAGCCGTTGAGCCCTACCATCAGATTAAGCATGGTAGCCCTGTCGTTTGCCTTGATTACCTGTGAGTATTCGTTGGTGGAGAGGATTTCCTCCGCCAGATAGAAGGAGCTGTTATCCCCCTGTTCAAAGGACAGGCATGGATATCCCTCCAGCTGTTCAAAGCTGATGGACTCCAGCCCTGCCAGCGGATGATTTTTCCAGAGATAAACGTACGCCCGGCAGTCGATCAGATGATGGAATTCCAGATTGGCTGTCTTCAGAAGCTTCATCATGGATTTTCTGTTGAAATCGCACAGATACAGAACACCGATCTCACTTTTCAGGGTACTCACGTCACTGATGACCTCTCCCGTCTTCGTCTCTCTGATGGCAAACTCATATTTCGACATGTCAAAGGATTTTGCCATGTCAACGAAAGCTTTTACGGCAAAGGAATAATGCTGTGTGGATACTCCGAATTTCTTTTTGAGCGAGCCGCTCTTCCCGTATTTTTCCAGGACAGTTTCGTACTGTCCGTAGATCTGCTTTGCGTGGAGCAGGAACTCGGCTCCATCGCTGGTCAGCGTGACACCACGGCCTGTACGGTTAAAAATTATGATACCCAGCTCCTTCTCCAGCTCCTTGACGGCACTTGTCAGGGACGGCTGGGACATATACATCAGCTCCGCTGCCTTGTTCAGCGAACCGGTCTCGGAAATCGTAATCACGTAATGCAGCTGCATTAATGTCATAATTGCTACCTCATCTTCTATACTTTCCCGCCGAAATGCAGGATACCCAGTACAATCAGCGCGATCCCGGCGACTGCACGTACAATCCAGATATACGCCATGGTTGGGCTGTCGTCTCTGTGCCTGAGCAGCTTCCATAAGATACCGGGATAAATCAGAATGATCAGAAGACATAATCCTGCAATCATAATAATCGGCATGGATGTTCTCCCTTCGAATAT
>SFEV01000004.1 GCA_004557975.1 Lachnospiraceae bacterium | reverse complement strand
GAATGACAACAGATACTCACTTTATGAATAATTTTCAAAAAACTATTTACTTTTTAGTAGAAATATGTTATAATAATATCAAAGAGAGGTTAATGAGATTATGAAAAAATATTTGATTCAATTCAGAAATAATTACGGCCGCAGTCGTACATCTTCTTTTTCTTCGACTGCGGCACAACAAGTTCAGGATGAATCATTTGTCTGCTTTGCATACAGCTTATGCTGATATCAAAACAGTGACAATTTTCCCCATCATTCTACAGATACAAAATACAGATTTTCCTCGGTAAGCGGCTGTCTGGAATCCGGATAGGACTTGACAAACAGAAGGCTCTCCACCTGATCCACATCAATCACCCGTTCCAGTGCGGTCAGGCTCTCATATATATCAGAGTCTTCTGCCGTATATCCGTTAATGCCTGCACCGGAAATGCCGGTATATACGGTGCCATCTTTCAAACGTACTCCGGTAAATGCGGGGGCATCTTTAAATGTTGTATGTATAAATTCCTCTCCATTTTCATCTGTCCCTGTTTCTGTTTCTTTCTGTTTCGGAAAATCATAAGAGACGGATACAGAAATCGGAGAGAGTTCTGCCTGAATTATAGTTGCACCACTGTCCCCCAGAGGTGCATTCAGTTCATACTGCTTCACCTCATCATTTCCCTGTAAAGTCCAGTCGAAGCTCCAGTCTCCCTCTTCCTCTACTATAACATCCTCTGCTTTCCCACCGTAAATACCGAGATTTTTTAATTCCACATGGATCGGCTGGTCAAAGAAAGCACCTTTTACATCACTCATCATATCAACCTGAAACTCCATACTCCCATCTTCCAGGATATAGCTGATTTCCTCATCTTCTTTCAGAGGTGTGCCGTCTGGATGGACGGCCCTTCCATCCGGTCCCGAAATAAGCCCATTATAAAATGACGCAGACCATCCTCCCGTATAATCTTCATTATCTCCAACGGTAATGGTGATATCAGAAAATCCCGGCTGCTCACCGTCCTTCGCCTGATAACCTTCTACCTTGAAAGAAAGATGCGCAAAATGATTGTCCACAATGCTCTGCTGCGCAGTCACTGTAACATTGCCCTGCGTCACTGACTGACCTATAAAGGATGACATCTGGTTATCTTCCAATATCTGGCGCTGTTCTGCGGTCGTATGCAGTCTTTCCTCCAGTCCCCTGCTCCACTGCATATATGCCGCTGTGCTGACACTGACAGTACCTATTACCAATGTAGCTGCCGCTGCCACAGGCCAGATTCTCCTTTTAGCAAATGTGTGTGATGGCCTTTCCGCCTGCCTGTCCGGGAGCTTTGAAAGTGTATCTGTATATTTCACCCATACATGATCCGGAACTTCCATATCCTGCTGTAATCCATGAATCATATCATCAAATTTACTCATATTAAACTCTCCTTTCAGCCGTACATAATCCCTTCTGCCCATCAAATTTTATCTTTCGTATTGATGTATCATCCTTCGTATACTGGTTTTCCAGCTTTTTTCTCGCAGTTACCAGCCTTCCCCTCACTGTATTTTCATTTATCTGAAGAATTTCGGCAATTTCTCTGGTTTTAAATCCCTGTACGTAGTACAGCATGATTATGGTGCGATATTTTTCTTCAAGACAGTTCAGGAAGTTTTCCCATTCCACATTTTCATATTCAACCTCCTGAAACCACATTTCCGGAATATTTTCCCCGGATACTATTCTTGCCCGCTCTCTGTAAATTGCATTACAATTATTGATTAAAATGCGGGTCAGCCATGTTCTGAAATATTTGTCTTTCTTCAATGTATCAATTTTTTCCCAGCAGGCTAAAGCAGTTTCCTGCATGGCATCAGCAACATCTTCATCATTTTTTAAAATAGCCTTGGCTATTTTATACATAGATTTTCCCTCTTGCTCCATCAACTGCTGAAATGCTGCCCTGTCATGGTTTCTTGCTTTTCTTATCAGCAGGTTCATTGTAATAACCACCTCATCTCTTTTAAGAGTCCGGATCTCTCATTTATGTATTACACCTATTAGATGAATCAGACTGATTTTTTGTTTAGACTTTTTATTTTTTCTCCAGCACGATACTTTCTGACACGTTCATCGTCAATCACACCGTGAAAATTCATTCCAAAGGCGAAATCATAGCAATGTCCCTCGGTATCCACATGGCATCTCATATCATGTGCCACATCCTCCTGCTGTTCTTCCACTGTTCTCATATCTGTCGGCATCTGGAACGGAAGAAGCGCAGATGGCTCTTTCCTTCCACAGATTAATTCCAGAACTGCCTGCACCTGCACAGTAAAGTCAACCAGAATCGCATCCGCGTACGCTTCAAATTCGCTTACCACCGTGGGATTCTTACAATTCAGAGAGACGATGACCGGACGATCTCCCATTGCTTTTCGTGTCTCCAGCAAAATGTCCAGATCTGCCTCATTGCTGCATCGATTTGTCTTCCCGTAATAATTCCGGTCAACAATCTGATCATTCACATCCCGGGCAATGCTTGTTTTTCTGGCATACACTGCAGTATTAAGGATTCTCAAAGAGCCCTGTACGGAACATATTTCTCAGCAGCCTGACTGCACTTTTTTCGAACCGTTCCCTCATGGCCTCTTCCCCGTACTCCTGCACTCCCATCTGATAAGCCTCCAGAACAGGGGCAATCTCACTGTTTCCTCCAAACTGATCCACACCGGCTTTCAGAATTTTATAATGTCTCTGGCCTTCAGTCATCGTCTCTGTTCCCCAGCATTTGCCGCTCGTAAATGAATCAATCTGCGGGCAGTCCTTCGTAATCATCCAGTCGGTACATACTACCCCGTCGTAATGATATGTATCACGGAGTAAATCCCTGATTATATATTTGCTGTAGGAATTCCCGACGTTTTCATGGTACGTAGAATCCTGCCCAAAGGAAACAGTATAATACGGCATAACCGCAGCTGCAGCTTTTGTCCCGTGCCGCGGATCCGAGCTGTTATTGCATGGAATCCCAAGGCCGATTTTCTCCACAAATGCCTGCATTCTGTTATTCCATTTTGCTGCTGTCTCCGCATTGTCCACAACCGTAAGAAGCACATGTCGGAGGTCATCCTCCTCCAGGAATTTTTTCTGTTCATCACTTAATTCGTATATTTCACAGCCGCTCTCTGCAAATGGTTTTCCGTGATAAGTTCCCTGGAACATTTTTGCAAAAAGAGAGTCTCCGGAGGACACCGCCTGGTGGGCACTGTAGAGCATAAGTCCCGCAATCTGATGAATACTCATCTGTTTTACCAGATCACAGATCCGTTCCTCACAGGGACGTCTCCAGTCCTCATATACATCCAGTTTCGCGTTTCTGTTTAGATCTTTAAATGCAAATCCGTCCTCTTCCAGAAGTACTGTTTCGCTGTCTTTCGCAAAGGCAATGTCCTTTCCACCCTCATTATGAACCAGTATGTAATTATCAATCTCTTCCGTCGTATATTTCTTCTTGCTTTCCTCCCGATCATATCTGCGCCCTTTGTAAACGTTACATTTTGTGGTTTCATTCTAACATCCGAACCGACAGATTACAATGGCGGAACACATGTGCCATAATCGAACAGAAGGCAGGTGAAAATTCACCTGCCTTCCATCTGTTTGCATTGTTTTACCCTACTCGTCACCCATCGGCATCTCAAACTCGTCTGTGACGATCACGTCCTCAGACTCATCCTCGATAACCGGTGCAGGAATGAATTCTTCCTGATATACTTCCTCCGGAGCTCCGCCGAGGAGTGCCGGGAGATTGAGGATGATTCCATCCAGGTTGTACGGCAGCTTCAGTGTCACCGCACTGCCGACTTTCTTTGCATCTTTTTCCGGTGTGATGTGCAGAACCATCTTGAAATCCTGCCCCATGGTGGAAACCATGCCGCGCTCACCGCTCTTCAGCTTTGCCACAGACACATCGTCCACAAACACCTCGATTTGATAATAAGACTTATATTCTGTTCCGTCAGCCTCAAGATCCTTATTATCGAAATATACCGTATGACCGCGGCCGATCACAAACATTGTCGCAGCAATCGCAATCAGAACAGCAATCGCTATGATACGGATCAGGAGTGTTTTCTTTGATTTCATTTGCTCTCCTCCTCCAGCTGTGCCTGCTTCAGCTGCTCACTTTCCATACTCTTTGCCTTGCGCTTGTTCGTCTCATACATAACAAGTGCCACTGTAATTACAGCATAGGATACGAAGACACGGAAGTATTCGCCGATCATGGAATCACCTGTAATTGCCGCACCGGCGCGGGGCGCCACGATAAACATCAGGTGAAACAGGATGACACCGAGAAATACATTTCCGATGGAGGCCTTGTCGACGGACGCACCTCCCACCAGAAGCGCCGCAATACAGAACATACCGATCTGTGAATGGGAGCTGTATGTCGCAATGTTACCCATATTCTGCAGATAAATTACCATTCCGATACCTGCAAGGACTGTCGAAATGATGATGGAAAGGATTCTTGTCCGCTCCACATTGATTCCCGCATCGCGTGCAACATCCATATCCTGTCCTACTGCACGCATATCCTGTCCCAGCTTTGTTCTGCGGAACCAGATAATAACGAGACACAGCAGTCCGATGATAATAAATGTCATCACCGGGATCTTTACACCGCCGATGGTCAAAGGAATCAGGTTGTCAAGCTTCTGTCGCATATCCAGAAGGCTGACCGTGTTGCGGATACCGTAGCCTCGGGGCAGCTTGATGGAAGTATGCTTAATCGGAATAATGGAACCCATCAGATACAGCACCACCAGCTGGTATACACCGTTGATGAAGTAGCTGATGATATAGCTGGTGATCATCTCGCGGCCCTTGGCCATGTTGAGGATCTTTCCGCAGAAGAGTCCCAGCAGAATCGAGATCGGCACAGATATAATCATTGCAAGCACCATTCCCGGAATACCTACGATCTGCCAGTCGGATACGAGAATCAGACCGATTTCTCCTGCCATTGCGCCCAGCGTCATACCGAAGTTCAGACCCATACCTGCCATGATCGGAATGAGAAGTGACAGAATCAGAAATGCATTTCTGCCCATACGTGTCACGATTTCATTGATCAGATAGCTTGGAGAGAGTCCTGCCATCGGAATACAGAACGCACAGATCACAATGAACATAAGCGGTACGGAGCCTCTTCGCAGAAATGCTCCGACCTTTCCTTTTTGCATAGTTTTTGTACCTGTATTTTTACTCATTTTGCCACCTCCGTCTTCCTCGTCAGTGCATAGAGAATCATGCCGTTGGAAACGATGATTCGGATGACCTCACTCATATCCATATGGATCATATTGTTCATGACGGTCGGTGTCATTGTAACGATACCCTGGAACAGGATAGTTCCGATGATAACGTTCATGATAGTTGCCTTGTTGACAGTTGCGCCTCCGATCAGGATCGCGGAAACTGCCGGGAGTGCCATATAGAACGGCGCCATGTAAAGCTGTACAAAGCCGAAGCCCTGCTCATATACCAGGATGCCGACTGCTGCAAGCCACGTGGACATCACAACAGACAGTAAGCGCATCTTGTTCACATTGATTCCTGCTGCCCGTGCAAATGTGGGGTTGGAACCGACTGCTGTCATGGCAGTACCGGTCTTTGTGTGCAGGAATGCCCAGATGGCAAGTGCCAGAACTGCAAAAAACAGAAGTGTGCCCACTGGAATATCCAGATTGCCGATGCGGATTCTCAGGATATTCGCCAGAACTTCGTTGTAATAGCCCTCGAGGGAGATGGTTGTACGAAGTCCCTTTCCGGAGAGTCCCCATACCATGTTCGGACTCTTGTACGGCAGGATCAGCCACATCATACACATCAGAGACACAGAAGAAAATCCCACGTAGGTGGCAATCATCATCTCTCCGCCTTTGATCTTGTTAAGCAGCCATCCGTAGACAGTTCCCAGGACGAGTGCGAACGGTGTGGCAATAAGTATCGCCATAACAAAGGACAGAGGTCCTGTGAAACCAAATTCAATTGACAGTGTGGCGCCAAGAAGTCCGGAGATAATTCCCAGGGGAAGTCCGAAATTCAGGCCGCAGCCGGAATGCACCATAGGCACCATTGCCAGAACGAGAACTCCGTTCCAGCTGAATCGCGCAATGATATTCGAGATCTGTGTCGGCAGGTCCGCACCGACAAAAGGTGCGAGCACCAGCAACAGGATCAGGAATAACGTAATGATAAGTCTGGGCAGTCCGAAGCTTGCAACGAGCTTTCCAAACCAGCCCTTTTCTTTTTTTGTATTTTCTTTATCGTTCATCCGATCCTCCTTATACAACCTGACTGAGCATCAGCATACCCAGATCTTCCACGGACGACGATGCCGGGAGAACTCCTGCAATCTTCCCTCCGGAAACGATCGCAATCCTGTCGCAGCTCTGCCGGAGCTCTTCCAGCTCTGAGGATACGATCACGATCGTAACGCCGTTCTCCCGATTGAATTTCTTCAATGCCTCAAGCACAAGTGCCTTCGCGCCCACATCGATACCTCGTGTCGGCTCTGATACAAACAGCAGACGCGGTGAAAGTGCAAATGCTTTCGCCAGACAGACCTTCTGCTGATTGCCGCCTGAGAGCTCTTTCGCTTTCTGCTTGGAGCTGGTGCACTTGATCGCAAGCTCCTCAATGTACTGGTCCGTGACTTCCTTGATCGCTTTCTCGTCACGCCACTTAATGAGCCCTCCGAGATAATTCTTCAGGAACTTGTTCTGAATCTGCATGGCAGGGAATGCGATATTCCATTCCAGTGATTCATCCAGCAGAAGTCCGACACCGCGCCGGTCTTCCGACACGAACGCAAAGGATGCGTCCAGGCAGCTCCGCGGTGAATTCAGCGGAATTTCCCTGCCTTCAAATGTCACCTTTCCGCCGGCCTGATACAAGCCCATGATGCCATTTGGGATACCCAGCTTACCCTGTCCGGCAAGTCCGCCAATACCGAGAATCTCCCCTTCTTTTACTTCAAGGCTGACGTTGCGCACCGTCTCACCGGGCATATCGACCCAGAGCTTCTCAATGGAGAGAATAGTCGGTGCATTGTCATAATTTCTGATTTTCGATGAAGCAGCAGCATTTTTCACGTCACGGCCAACCATCCATTTTGTGATCTGCTCCACACTGGACTCCTTTGCAGGTGTCTCGTTCACAATATAGCCATCGCGCATGACAACGACACGGTCACAGACAGACAGAATCTCCTGCAGTCTGTGCGTGATGAAGATGATTGCGATTCCTCTCTCCGCCATTCCCCTGATTGCAGCAAGGAGTGATTCTGCCTCTTTCTCTGTCAGAACGGCCGTCGGCTCATCCAGTATCAGAAGCTTCAGCTGTTCCTTGGAAAGCTCTCTCGCAATCTCGGTAAACTGCTTGTGTCCTACCGGCATATCGCTGATCACCATTTTGGGATCAATATTCACGCCCATCAGTTCGATGGCCTCCGCAGCCTTCTTTTCCATTTCGCCGCGGTTCAGTGTATTCATACGATCTCCGAAAATCTCAGAGATCAGATTTTTCTTTTTCGGTTCCCGATTCAGCAGAATGTTTTCTGTCGTGCTGAAGCCAGGAATCAGCGAGAATTCCTGGTGAACCATACCAATGCCCGCTTCGATGGCATCAAATGGAGAATTAAAGTTCTGTACTTCGCCATTCAGAATAACGTCTCCGCCATATCCCCCTGTTTCACGGATCATATCCGCGCCAAACAGAATTCTCATCAGCGTTGATTTTCCTGCACCGTTCTCTCCGACGAGTCCTATGACTTCTCCCTCGCCAAGCGTCAGATTGATATCAGACAAAACCTGATTCCCGAAAAAATCCTTCTTGATATTCCGCATCTCCAGGAGCGGTGTATTTTCCTTGTTCATGTATTATGCCTTCCTAAATACAACCGTAAATCTGCCGTGCAGATTTTCTGATTGTCCTAAAGCAGGGGGAGGAACGACAGCTCCTCCCCCTGTGGTCGTATCTCTCAGATTCGGGAATACCTCAGTATTCCCTCGCCGGGCACATGACCCTGGCATCCAACAGAATTATTTAATAGTGAAATATTTCTCAGGAACTTCAATCTCTGTGGAGCCCATGTATTTTCCAGGATCTCCCATGATATATGTATCCTGATATACAAGGAATACGTTGTCCAGCTTAACGCCTGTATCAGCGTTTGTGTAGTTGGAACCATTCCATGCAGCATTCGGTGAGAATACCTGGTAAGCCTTTGCGATGTCATCAATGTTCTCCAGCTCGCTTACGCCGTCAAGAACGTTCATAGCATGCTGTGCAAGACCTGCGGAAACTGTATATCCATAGGAATATGCCCATGTACCGAACTTGCCTGCGCCGCCTTTTTCAACGATCGCTGACTCTACCTTTGCAAGGATCTTCTCAAAGTCGCCTGCTTCCTCTGTGAGGTCAAGTCCGAGAGCTCCCGGATAACCCATCAGCGGAGACGGAAGGTCTGCTTCGATAAAGTATCCGCCATACTCAAGAAGCTGCTTCAGAAGCGGCTCTGTATGTGCGTCATTTGTACAGAAGTAAGCGGAATTTGTGCCGTACTTCTCAACCCATTCCGGAACATGCTCAAGAATGTAAGCCTGTGCACCCGGTACACCTACGTCAGTTGTCGGGTCCGGAGCTGTCTCCATAACGAATTCCATTCCGAACTCTTCGCATGCTGCTTTCATGATAGCAACACGACGGCTCATTGTCTCGTAGGACAGATGACGCGGGAATGAAATGTGTACGAAAGTATCGCAGCCCAGCTCATGAGCTGTACGGATGATCAGATATCCACGTGCAACGAAGTCGTTGTTGCAGACAAGGTCAGCTGCGCTTCCGATCTCCGGAAGATCCTCGTGGGATTCTCCTGCGATACACAGGATGTCAGGTCTTCTCTCTTTGATCTGACGGAAAGCTTCTGTCGTACCCGGCACTGCCTGGTTTACGATGATGGCCTTCATATCCGGATCATCAGAAAGGTTTACGATTGTCTGGATTGTTGTCTCCAGCTCTTCTGTGAAGTTGTCCGGGTAGATCGCAAGAGTAACACGGTCCTCTCCGTACATAGCCTGGAATGCCTCAGCACCACGGCGGTCATCCTCGGACTGGGATACAGAACCCGTTACGATACCAATGTGGTAATCTCCTGCTGCATCTGTAGCTTCTGCTGCTTCCTCAGCTGCCTCAGTTGTCTCTTCGTCCAGCTCAATAGACTCTACGCTTGCTGCAAAAGCTGTCATGGAAAACATCATAACCATGGCAAGAGTCAGACCAAGAATTCTCTTTAAGTTTTTCATATGCTCCCTCCTTATAGAAACATTTAATTGATAGACTGTTTCATTCTACACCATTTCGATTTTTTAGTCAATCAAAGTAATCGCACAGCAAAAAAATTTGTGAATTTTTTCTATAGAGATTCTCTCCTGTGAGTTTTCTTACACCATTCTAAAACTCCCTCAGAATCAGTTCCGTAATTCCCTGATTCTGCCCCATCTCGATGCGTTTTACCCTGGGCTCTCTGCCGTAGCTGAACTCCTCCCGCAGGCTCTGCCGGATTCTTGTTCCACCGTGATAACCGTGAATCACACGGATCCGGTATACGCTGTTTCCGGCCCGGCTGACCTGACCAGCCACTGAATTCAGGGCCTCCTCCACATTCATTCCATGTACATCGATCTCAATAATACCAGTCGTCATCTTCTGTCCTTTCCGCATCTGCATTTCCGTTTTCTCCATGGAGGACTGCACATCTACAGCCCCATTTTTGTCATAATACCATCGGCATCCACTCCCGGATGTGTCAGGTACAGGCGGCAGATCTGCTCTGCCAGAGCTTCGCTGATGCCATTCTTTTCTGCGATTTCCTTCACGCTTCTGCCCCGGTTGGTATCTCTCATGACCGTCTCTGCGATCTGTTTTATATTTCCCGGTACGAATCCTTCTTTTTCCCTGTCAGAGCTTCGGTTTTTGTGGAGAATCTCGTACTTCTCCACACGTACAGGGCCCCCGTCCTCTATTTCCAGGACAGCCATCGTAATCGGCTGTGTAAATCTTCGCGGACCGCAGCTTCCCGGATTCAGCCAGAGCCGGCCGTCGTGATACGTCTCTTCATACCTGTGGGAATGCCCGAAAATCACGATGTCCGCACCGTTCATATCCTCCGGAAGCTGCTTCCTGTTATGGATCATAAATATTCTTTTGCCGCCTATGTCAAGCTGCTGTGTCTCCGGAAGAGACGCTGCCCACTCCTTATCATTATTTCCTCTGACTGCACAGACAGGAGCTGTACGCCCCAGTTCGTCCAGAATACTCTGTTTATTGATGTCACCGCCGTGAAGAATGAGCTCACAGCCCTCCAGCCGTTTCAGCACCTCCGGTCTGAGCATTCCGTGGGTATCAGATATCACACCGATTCTATGGTTCATAATCATTTTCCTCCTGCTTCCCGGCATTCTTCCGGCAGCGTCACTGTAAAGCAGCTCCCTTTTCCCTGCCGGCTTGTCACCTCAATGTTCCCGTTGTGGGCCTTAACAATTGCCTTTACGATCGTAAGTCCGATTCCGGAACCGCCTGTCTTCCGGCTTCTTGAGCTGTCCGTCCGGTAAAACCGCTCAAAAATAAACGGAAGCTCAGACTCCACTATTCCGATTCCGCTGTCCTCTACAGAAATGGAAGCTCCCTGCTCCGTACGCCGGACTGTTATTGTAACTTTCCCCCGGTCCCCGGTATATTTCACCGCATTGGAAACAAGATTGTAGACTGCCTGATGCAGCCGTTTCCGGTCGCCGGAAATAACTGCAGCCTCGCCCAGGACAACCATCTCAAGCCCTCTTTCCGAAGCCTCTCTCTCAAAGGACTGCTTCACCGCCCCGGCAATTTCAAGGAGATTCAGCGGCTCTTTTTCCAATACCATTTTCTCATCCTCCAGCTGCCTCAGGCTTTCCATATCCGCGACGAGTCCGGATATTCTGCGCAGCTTTTCCTGTTCATCCAGCGACTGTGCCATATGATTGACCGACCTGGTGAGCTCAGAGAGCTCCTTCATTCCGGTGGAGGACTCAAACCGGATCCGGTAATTTCCGTCGGCTATCTCTTTTGTCGCTTCCATCGTCTTCACCAGCGGTCTCGTTATTCTTCTCGCAAGAACCGTTCCGGCAATGACTGCGCTTATGAGAGAGACAACACCGGTGATAATCAGAATTTCATTCAGCATGCGGATAAAATAAAAATCATTATCACTGTAATAGTAAGGACTGTAATAGCTGATTCTGGAAGTCCCGATCGTTTCTCCGTGCTGGATAAGCGGTTATTCATACGTAACAAAATCACCCTTTGATTTCGGATTCCACTCCTGCATGCGCAGCTCTATCGTATTCATGATCTCATAGCACAGGGCCATGTCATGGTTTTCCGCATCCCATATGACGGTTCCGTCTTTATCAAGAACACAGATAAGATATCCGTCATTCAGAGCATACATTCCGAAGCCGTGAATATAATCCGTATTCCACTGCGCCGTGTCCGCATCATAGGAAAGTGCCATATTTTCGGCAAGGCTCTCCGCAAATTTTCTCTGCTGATTCTCAATATATTTTTCACTTCCTTCACAGATACGATTCGCAAACCAATAAAAATCGGCTGCGCCGATGGGGTTTGCTCACGAATATCGCATATTCTTTCAAGCTTCTAACCATACAAATTTTCCAGCGTCGTCACCGTCAGATTTTCCGCTTAAAAAGGAAACACCGCAAAATATTTTATCATTTTCCCGATGTTTCCCATTCTTTACGCGTCTCTTCTATTATATTTCCTCTCCGGGTATTCTCAAATATCCAAAAGAGTCAGCTGTTCATATTCTTTTTTTCTTACCGGCGCAGAATCCTTACGCGCTTTATCCTGTAATGCAAACGGCGCCGCGTCTGCCCGGAAACTTTCCAGAATCGCTCCGGCACGCTCACTGTCTCCATTCTCAATATTCTTCCATGACAGCGTATGCAGAATGACCCTGCCTTTCTCCGCAAGCAACTTTATACGTGTAAGCTCTTCCTCCGTCATTTCATCCGGATCATATACGATATGGATTTCAATTTCCCTTCCAAGCATTTCATGAAGTGCGTCCCGCAGTCCGAACGGGAAATCATCGTCCGTTCTCCAGCCACGTACCACCGGGATCGTATTGACACCTGAAAAAACGTCAAGATGCATTCTTTCTGCCAGTTTTTCCAGAGGATCCAGTCTGAACCTGTCAAAAAATGCCAGCTTTCCTCCCGCTTCTGCTCTGCCGAGATCGTACGCGCCAAGACGGGCAGCCACATTTTTCTGCATCTCTGTTTCGCATACAAGCCCTTTGTTGACCGGCGCATACGGAAGGATGGGAATGACATCCTCCGGGGCAGCATGGCAGATCATCGCTGCAGAGTGAGTGGCAAGAATCATCTGAATACCCAGCTCCTGCTGCAGTCTCATCAAGACACGCAGAAGCCTGATCTGAAGATTTTCATGGAGATGTGACTCCGGTTCATCAATCAGAACCACTCTCGTCTTTTCAGGGCAGTTCCGCAAAATCACTGCTATGATCTGAAGAATCTGCATCATTCCGCTTCCGCAGCCTGAAAAATCAAGGCCCACAGATCCCTTTTTCGTTTCTTTCTCATATTCTGAAAAAATGTACTGCTCCTCATCTCCGTAATAATGAATCTCTTTTATACGAAATCCGAATTCCTCCGACAGAAGCTTTTCCAGATATGCGTATTTCTTTGGCTCATGAAGCTTCAGATCCAGCACGATGTTCCGAACCACTGAATGAATATCTCCGGCAGCTATTCTGGCTCCGACTGCCGCCGGGAACATGCGCTCCTCCTGAAATGAAACGCCGGAGAACCCTGATATGTACAGCGGCTCATAGTTCTGAAGCTCCGGTCTGCAAAGCTCCGGCGCCGGAGTCAGCAGCTTGACATTCAGATTTTTAAACAGATCACGCAGGTGCAGTCTGAAACAGTTCTGCCTCTCATCCACAATCTCGAGTATTGTCCCGCTGCTCTCATCGTAGGTGGAACCCTCCCGAGAAATTTTATTGTAAAAAAGACTCGACAGGTCTCCCTGCGGAATAAACGGAAAATCGAATATATAATAGCCGGTACTGCTGACCCGGATCTGCAGTGTTTTGCGGTCAATCGTCAGGAGCTTGCCATGACGCAGACTGTCGAGTGCCAGCCAGATAGCCTGCAGAACCGTCGTTTTTCCCGCATTATTCTCGCCCATCAGGACACTGAAGGGGCGCAGCCTGATTTCTGTCTCTCTGAATTGTTTAAACCGTGTCAGCTTTATGGAATGAACCATTGTATTCACCGGCCTTTCTTATCGAACTGTTATCCTGTCAGAATCTATCCAGACTCTACAGCTCCACTCTGCCCTCCAGCGCACGCAGCAACGTTACTTCGTCAATATACTCCAGATCTCCGCCGACCGGAACGCCGCTGGCAATCCGGCTGACTCTGATGCCGGTGGGCTTGATCAGCTTGCTGATGTACATGGCTGTCGTCTCGCCCTCCAGACTGGAGTTCGTCGCAATAATGACCTCACGGACATCTCCCTGCAGACGCTGCATCAGCTCCTTCAGCCTGATATCTGCAGGGCCGATTCCCAGCATCGGAGAAATCGCCCCGTGGAGCACGTGGTACACACCGTTGTACTTCCCGGTCTTCTCGTATGCCGCCAGATCCCTCGTACTTTCCACAACCATGATTGTTGTCTTATCTCTTGCCTCATTGCTGCAGATCGGGCATTTTTCCTGATCTGTCAAAGTGTAGCACTCGCTGCAGTAACGGACATTATTGCGCGCATCCGTAATCGCACCGGTCAGCTGCTCCACCCGCTCCTTCGGCATATGGACAATATGAAATGCCAGACGCTGTGCAGTCTTCCCGCCGATTCCCGGCAGGGAAGAAAGCTGCTCAATCAGCTTCGACATCTGACTTCCGTAGTAATCCATCAGAATCCAAAGCCTCCCAGTCCGCCTGTCAGCTTCGACATTGCGGAGGCTGCTGCTTCCTCTACCTGGCGCAGCGCCTCATTTGTTGCAGCCACAATCAGGTCCTCCAGCATCTCAATATCATCCGGATCAACGACCTCCTCTGACAGCTTTACTTTCGTTACTTCTTTCTTACCGGAAATCGTAACTTCCACTGCGCCGCCTCCGGCCTTCGCTGTAAATTCTTTTTCTTCAAGCGCTCTCTGATTTTCTTCCATCTGTTTCTGCATCTTCTGCGCCTGCTTCATCAGGTTATTCATGTTGCCAGGCATACCGCCCGGAAATCCTCCACGTTTCGCCATAATCATCCTCCATATTTCTGTTCGGTCCCTGTCTGTTTCTGCCATACAAGACGGTCATTCTTCTTACAGCCG
Organism: Lachnospiraceae bacterium; assembly: GCA_004557975.1. GTDB lineage: Bacteria > Bacillota > Clostridia > Lachnospirales > Lachnospiraceae > Choladousia. The sequence continues at coordinate 75,142 of SFEV01000004.1, read as the reverse complement.
CCTCCGCAAACAGGCAGTCCTGAATCATTGTATCAGCTTTCGCTCTCAATTTCTATATCTGTATGAATAAATTCACGGATTCTTTCATCAATTTCAATTCTGGACAGAGAAGCTCTCTGAACTCCCTCGTCCGCAGCAAGGACAAATCTGACTTCCACCTGTTTGCCTGTCTTGTCCGCAATAATCTGCTCCAGTTCCTTTTTCCGTTCCGCATTGGAGATATACCGCTCCGCAAGGAAATCGGCAAAAACAACATACAGCTTCCCGTCATTTTCATCCTGCGTATTAAATTTCGGCTCCGCCGAGGATAACAGTGTGCGGAACATACCGCTGGTCTCGGCCAGAATGCTCTTCCACCTGGCGCGCACCTGCTTCAGATCCTCCGGTGCAGCTTTCTGATACCGGGACGCAGGCTGACCCGGCGCTCCTCCTGCGTAACTGCCTGCTGCTCCGCCGCCTGCATAACCGCCCGGTGCTCCTCCTGCGTAACTGCCTGCTGCTCCGCCGCCTGCATAACCGCCCGGCGCTCCTCCTGCATTATCATCCGGATAGCCCTGCATATAAGCATCTCCCGGATATCCTTCCATGTATCCTGCAAAAGCTTCATCCGGGTAACTGCCGCCCTGAGGATTTCCACTGTCATAACCGTATCCGCCCTCTGCCGTTCCCAAACCGTCTCCCCGGTATCCTCCCTGCCCCATCCGCATCTGTGCTCCCTGCTCCAGTGCACGCTCCAGCTTTCGGATGCGCTCCACGAGAGACAGCTCGTCCTTCTCAGACTCCGGTTTGCACAGCCTGATCAGTGCCATCTCCACAAGCACCCTCTTGTTCGTCGCATAGCGGACAGAATTTGCCAGCTCCGAGAAAATACGGATGTATCGCATCAGCGTATCATTTCTGATCAGAGCTGCCTCCTCACGGAGCTGAATCAGATTCTCCGTGGAGACATCGAGGGCGTCCTCCATTTCATCGGATGCCTTCAGAAGCATCAGGTTGCGCATGTACCACGTAAAGTCGCTCACAAACTGCGTCAGGTCGCATCCCTGCATGATCAGCGATTCCAGAGTACGGATCACATCCACCAGATCTTCCTTTATGATTTTCCGAAGCAGATCACTGAACACCTCCGTGTCCACCGCTCCCAGCACCTCGAGCACCTTGTCGTACGTCAGCTTTTCACCGAGGTAGAATGCAATACACTGATCCAGAAGACTGAGGGCATCACGCATGGCTCCATCCGCTTTCCTGGCAATATAGCGCAGTGCCTTTTCCTCTGCCTCCACCTGTTCCCGGTCCATCAGCTCCTGCAGCCTCGCCAGGATAACATCCTGACTGATTCTGCGGAAATCGTAGCGCTGGCACCTGGAAAGAATGGTGACCGGTATCTTATGGGCCTCTGTCGTTGCCAGAATGAAAATCACGTAGGAGGGCGGCTCCTCCAGTGTCTTCAGAAGTGCATTGAATGCACCGATGGAGAGCATATGAACCTCATCAATGATATAGACCTTATATTTCCCCTCTGCGGGAGAATATGCAACCTCATCCCGGATTTCCCTGATATTATCCACACCGTTGTTGGAGGCGGCATCAATTTCAATCACATTCATCGAAGAGCCTGCCGCAATTGCACGGCAGGACGCACACTCATTACATGGATTTCCATCCACCGGATGCTCGCAGTTTACAGCCTTTGCAAATATTTTTGCAATGGTGGTTTTTCCGGTACCTCTCGTACCGCAGAACAGATATGCGTGGCCGATACGGTCCGCCATGATCTGATTCTTCAGCGTTTTTACGATATGATCCTGTCCCTTTACATCCGCAAATGAATCCGGGCGGAATTTCCGGTATAATGCTGTGTAGGCCATGCCCTGTCACTCCTGTTTCAAAATTCTGCAAAAGGTTAAAAGATGCAGGCAACCCGCCCGTTCAGCGAACTGCCTGCAGCATATATGTTCTCATTGTTATCAGACCGGTCACATCAGAGCTGATGCTCTCCTGCCCTTTGTTTCGTATGAGCTGTCAGAACCAGTCTCATTTACTCTGCATCGGCTGTCAGTCTCCAAAGCTGATGCCCATCAGTTTTGCTTCCTTGATCATCTGATCTTTCGGGGATACTGTCTTCAGCTTGCCTGCCACCTCTGCAAGCGGAACCTTCTTCATCTTGCCGTCAACAATACCTACCATATATCCATATTCTTCCTTCAGGATCAGCTCTGCCGCCGTCACACCGATTCTTGTGGAAAGAACACGGTCATACGGACACGGGCTGCCGCCTCGCTGTGTATGTCCCGGAACTGTAATACGCACCTCCGGACCATTTGCGGCCTTGATCTCCTCAGCCAGTTCATACGCTACGGACGGGTATTTCTTGGACTCAATCTTTTTCTTGTAATCCTTCTTGCTCAGTTTGGCATCCTGTTTGGAAATAGCACCCTCAGCAACTGCAATGACTGTGAAGCCCTTGCCCGCTTTCGTTCTCTTGTCAATCGCCTCGATAACCTTCTTGATATCGTACGGGATCTCCGGAAGCAGAATAATGTCTGCGCCACCTGCAATACCTGCATAAAGCGTCAGCCATCCAACCTTATGACCCATAACCTCGACGATAAATACACGGTTGTGGGAAGCTGCCGTCGTATGGATACAGTCAATCGCTTCTGTGGCAATATTCACAGCGCTGTAAAAACCGAAGGTCATATCGGTTCCCCATATATCATTATCAATCGTCTTCGGAAGATGGATGATATTCAGCCCTTCCTCACGCAGAAGGTTGGCTGTCTTCTGTGTACCGTTACCGCCCAGGATAACCAGACAGTCAAGGCGAAGCTTGTGATAATTCTGCTTCATTGCCTCAACCTTGTCAAGGCCCTTTTCATCCGGCTCACGCATCAGCTTAAACGGCTGTCTGGAAGAACCGAGAATTGTTCCGCCCTTTGTCAGAATACCGGAGAAATCTCTGGAAGTCAGAAGACGGTAATCTCCGTAAATCAGACCTTTGTAGCCGTTCATAAAACCATACACTTCAAGCTCTGTCAGATTACTGGAAAGACCCTTTACCACGCCACGCATTGTAGCATTCAGTGCCTGACAGTCGCCGCCGCTCGTCAATAAACCAATTCGTTTCATCCTCTACCACGTCCTTTTCAATTATTTACAGAATATTTCTGTATATCCGCACAATACGTTATGATTCGCCCATGCAGACAACGCTTTCTTGTTTCGTATTCTGGTTTTCTGCATGTCCAATCTGTAACGAATATACAGATAGTATACCTCATTTTATCATGCTTCACAACAAATTTTTTCCTTCGAAAATGAATTCCGTCTCTTCAAAACAGTTTCCGAAAATATGCTTTACGTTTCTCCTGTTCCGGTGCTATACTCTCAGTGATTTCAAGATTGCTGCGAACGAAGTGGACAGTAACATTTCAAGAAAACCGGAAGATATACAGAAACTCCGGGAAAGGACACCTGAATATGATAAAATGTATAATTTTCGATATGGACGGCGTGCTCGTCAACTCCGAACCGATGCACTTTGAGGTCTGGAAGCAGGTATTTGCGGAACAGGGTCTCACAATTGATTATGACCATTATAAGGGCTGTATCGGATCCACTGTAAGTTACCTGTTTGATCTGATTCTCGACGGCTATGGACGTGACTTTCACGGAAATGATGCGCTCCCGGCCCGCTTCAGAGAACTGAAAAATATCCGTATAAAAGAAAAAGGCATCCCCAGGATTGAGGGAGTGCCTGAAACTGTCGCTGCGCTGAAAGAAAAAGGCTATATCCTTGCCGTGGCTTCTTCCTCACCGCAGGAATATATTGAACTGATCACAGAAAAGCTCGGTATCGCCCCCTGCTTCCGGCTCCTTTTCAGCGCGGAACGCGTTGCCCGCCCGAAGCCGGCACCGGATGTCTTCCTTGCCGCTGCCCGGGCTCTCGGTGTGAAGCCGGAGGAATGTCTCGTCATCGAAGATTCCCAAAACGGCAGCCGTGCCGCCAAAGCAGCAAATATGATATGCTGGGGATTTCAGAATCCCGATTCCGGCAATCAGGATCTTTCCGCTGCGGACCGTCTGTTTTATCCGTTCCCGAAACTACTGGAGCTGATCGATAATTAACTGCATTCAGATTGAGGTCGGCAAACTGCTCTTCTGCACGATTCCGTTGCTTCCGGCCGGCTGATCAAACGATCCGATATCATCAGGCTGTGCGCCCCGGCTGCTTCTCCGGACGGAAGCCCTCAAAAATAAAGGAATCATAGTAAGGTCTGGCCTGTTCCAGCTGCTCTCCCGATTTTACCGTCCATGCTGCGGACGGGCAGCCAAACAGCTTCCGGCAGATATTTTTGGAGAGCGCCTTTTTGTCACGGATATCATACGCAATAAAATCCGGCCTGCCGAGGAAATTCAGCAGAAGATGACGGGCTGCAAACCGTTCCGGACTGTAGTTGCCTTCCTGACGCTGGAAATTCATCGCCAGCTGGCCACGGCAGACCTCAGGTCTGTGCCTGCGGTACCACATCAGCGCCCACGGATGAAACGATTCTATGCTGTACGGGCCGTGATAAGCATTCAGTAATCTGTCTGCCTCCTCGCAGATACGACTGGTGAAATTCTTGTACTTCATTTCCACCAGCAGCGGAACTTTTCCGTCCACCAGCTTCAGGACATCCGCCAGCAGCGGAATCCGCTCCCGGGTATTGCAGACAGGAAAACGCCTCAGTTCCTCATACGTGTAGTCACTGACATCTCCGTCCACACTGCAGACTCTTTTCAGATCAAAGTCATGAAAGACCACCACCTGACCATCCTTTGAGAGCTGCACATCAAGTTCAATGCCGTATCCGGCATCCACAGCACGTCCAAACGCTGCCATCGTATTCTCCGGAATTCCCTGTTCCAGATTGTGAAGGCCGCGATGCGCATAATACACGCCCTTCATTGTGTCTGCCTTGTGCCGTACCTCCGGCATAATTGCCATCATGTATGCTGCCGCTGTGCCAAACAGCAGCGCTGCTTCTCTTTTCATTCTATCGCTTCTTCCATATATTTTCTTTCAGGCTCATGCAGAATCACTTTGCTTCTTCCACGTGCCTTCTTTTATTCTCATACATCATTGTATCACTTCTCCGGAGCACATCCCTGAACTGCTCCTTTTTAAGTCCGTCATAACGTGCATACCCCACCGCCACACTGAAGGGATATTCAAGCCCCTGAGAAATTTGGCTGACTGCCGTCTCAAATCTTGTAACCAGTGCTTCCAGGTCATCCATCTGATTCGACACGTAAACAAATTCGTCGCCGCCGATCCTGTAACACTTTCCTTCCGGTCCAAAGGTCTGACAGATACATCTGTAACAGAGCTTCAGCGCTTCATCCCCTTTATCATGGCCATAATTGTCATTGATATCCTTCATGCCGTTCACATCAAACATGAGTACACAGGTGGTGTTCCAGCGCATTTCCTCCTGCTCCATACTTTTGAGCATGCCCTCATACGCATTGCGGTTCCATGCCTCTGTCAGCATATCCGTATTTGCCAGCTTTTCATAGTATTCCAGCTTCTGTTCCTCAAGCTTTTTGTTGTAGTAGCGGTTAACCTGCAGCCAGATCAGCATGGAAATAAAAACAATTGTGCCGAAGGGCAGGAAAACAGAAGTCTCCCGGAAGCCTCTTGCATAATATGCAATCAGCTCTGCCGCCGCAAAAAGCATGACAATATACAGCGGTTTCTGAAGTGTGCGGGCTGTCTCATTCTGCTGCAGCTCCACCTCCCTGCGGATAGCCACAAACACGTAAATCACATTGACAGCCATAATCATATGAGTCAGAGTTATCAGTTCAAAAATATCCTTCCAGCCTGAAACCTGTATCGCCAGGGCAAACAGCAGGCTTACAAAGTATGCACCTGCAAATCCCCAGAAACCCTTTTTGTACTTCGTCCGGCAAATCGTACTGACGAAGAGGTTGAACGGGATCGGGAACAGATAAAAACTGAAGAAATCCACAAAATACAGAACCCTTGCATCGGGGATCACCATCTGCAGACATCCGCTCTGACAAAGAGACCAGATGGCTATCACCAGAGAGAAAAATCCCACACACAGAAAGCTTCCGGCCTCATTTTCCTCTTTATAGCTGTGAGTCACTATATGCAGAATAATGCTGACCAGACCGGCAAAGAGGATAATACAGTTAATTACAAGAATCACAAGAGCATCCGTCAACAGTGCAAAAACACACGCTCCACTGGAACCGTACCTGATCTCAAGTGCATTTCCGTAAAAATTTTCATACACACTGTAAAGCTCCACACACAGTGTTTTTCCACCGCTGTTTCCCGGTATCTCTGCCGTATGCCACAGTGTCCCCGGAGATTTCAGAAAGGACGGTGTATCCTCCTCCCAGCCATAGCTGTAAATCTCCTCATCGTCCAGCAGCACCCGAACCCTTGTATGCGTCGTCTTAAACAGGATTGTCTGCTGCACCTCAAAATCATCCGGCAATACGATCCGGTCTGTCTGCTTATCTTCCTCATACTTTATATCGGATTTCAGGAATTTCGTATCATTCAGGGGCAGTTCGTTACCGGTCACAGCAAATCCCATCTGTATCCATGCTAAAAAAACTACAGCCGCTGCTGCTGTCGCGATAAAACAGATCATTAAACGCTTTCCAGTGCTCATAGATGTCCCCCTCCTTTAATGCAATAATGTCCTTGTTATTAGTATAACGAACTCAAAGATATTCTGCAAGCACTGATTCCTGTTCATTTTTATTCTGTTCTCTGAATTTTTGCAATATAATGCAGCAGGGGCGGCCGCAGGGAGATCATTGCTGTCTCCTGCAGCCGCCCCTGTCGGCTGATTATTCTGTTTTCCTTATTTTTACCCCCACACCGTCAACAGCAGCCAGATAAGGAGTGCTCCTCCGACGATGTACACCAGTCCGATCAGCAGCGCACTCTTCAGCGCTCCCAGCGCAACCCACCGGCGCTCCTGCTTTGTAAGCTCAAACTCCGGCGTTTCCGGTTCTTCTTCGTCCCGGATTTCCGGTTCGTAATACAGCTCATCGTCTCTCTTTCTCCTCATCGCTCTGTTTCATTCCTTTCCTCTGCCTCCGGTGTTCCGGATTTTCAACAGTACTTTTATTTATCGTAAAGATGACAGACGACGTAATGTCCCGGCTCTGCCTCTCTCTGAATTGGCGCCTCTTTTTTGCATTTTTCCATACAGTGCGCACATCGTGTGTGGAACTTGCAGCCTGAGGGCGGGTTGGCCGGCGACGGGATGGAGCCCTCCAGCACAATGCGCTGTTTCTTCACGGTCGGGTCTGGAACCGGAATCGCGGAGAACAGTGCCCTCGTATACGGATGCAGCGGGTTCCGGAAAATATCTCCTGTCTCTCCGTATTCCACCAGGTTTCCGAGATACATAACACCTACCGTATCAGAAATATGCTCTACGACTGACAGGTCGTGGGAGATAAACAGATAGGTCAGCTTATACTGCTCCTGAAGCTCCTTCAGCAGGTTGATGATCTGTGCCTGGATAGAAACGTCCAGAGCGGATACCGGTTCGTCGCAGACGATAAATTCAGGATTCAGTGCGAGCGCTCGGGCGATGCAGATACGCTGACGCTGACCTCCGGAGAACTCATGGGGATAGCGCTCCTTGTGGTAAGGCTGAAGGCCGCAGTTATCCATGACCTGATCAATGTAATCGTTGAACTCTGCTTTCGGCACGAGATTATGCTCACGGACCGCTTCTCCGATGATCTCTCCCACCGGAAGCCGCGGGGAAAGGCTGGAAAACGGATCCTGGAAAATAATCTGCATCTTAGTGCGCATGGAGCGCATTTCTTTGTTTGTAAAATCATAGACTTCTTTACCGTTAAAGAGCACCTGACCGCCTGTTTTCTCACCGGCAAGACGGAGAATCGTACGGCCTGTGGTTGTCTTGCCGCAGCCGGACTCACCCACCAGTCCCATGGTGGTGCCGCGTTTCAGATTGAATGTGACACCGTCCACAGCCTTGACATGGCCGGTCACTCTGGAAACCATTCCGCTCCTGATGGGGAAATACTTTTTCAGATGGTTAACCATCAGAATATACTGAGGGTCATACGTCAGCGGCTCAAAGGTAATTTCTCCCGTATTCTTTTTCGCTGCCATTTATTTTTCCCCCTTTCCATCACGGTAACGGTAACAGCTGACTTTATGTGTCTCTGAGAGGCTGATCTCCGGCGGATACGCTCCTTCACAGCCTGCGACACACATTTCACAGCGATCTTTAAAATAACAGTAGTTCGGCATGTTGATCGGGTTCGGCACCTTGCCCGGTATGGAGTAGAGCTTGTCCACCTGTTTTCCTACCACAGGCTTTGATGCCATCAGACCGATGGTATACGGATGAGAGGGATGAGCAAAAATCTCCTCCGCAGTTCCCTTCTCCACCACTCTGCCGGCATACATCACCACGATATAATCTGCCATCTCTGCAATAACACCGAGGTCGTGGGTGATCAGCATAATAGAAGAATTGATTTTATCCTTAAGCTGGCGCAGCAGATCAAGAATCTGCGCCTGAATCGTAACATCCAGCGCTGTGGTCGGCTCGTCTGCAATAATAATCCGCGGATTGCAGGCAAGGGCGATGGCAATCATGACACGCTGGCGCATACCGCCGGAAAGCTCATGGGGATACATTTTATAGACACCGGTGCTGTTGGCAATTCCCACCATCTCCAGAAGCTCGATGGTCCGGGATTTGATCTCTTCTTTGCTTTTGCCTTCTCCGTTGTGAAGCTTTATCACCTCGTCCACCTGTTTTCCGATACGGAACACAGGATTCAGACTGGTCATGGGCTCCTGAAAAATCATGGACACGTAATTGCCGCGAATGCTCTGCATTTTTTCCTGCGGAGTCTTCGTCACATCATACGCCTTATCGCCCATGTTGAGACGGATTTCGCCTTCCACGATCTGCCCCTGCGGTCTCTGGATCAGCTGCATCAGAGAAAGACTCGTCACAGATTTTCCGCAGCCGGACTCCCCGACGATGCCTACCGTCTTGCCGACGGGCACGTCAAAGGTTACTCCGTCCACACTTTTTACGACACCTGTATCTGTAAAGAAGTAGGTGTGCAGGTTGTCAAATTCCACTGCGTTTTTCGAATCGTGCATCGATGTCAGATACTCGGATTCAGGCACGTTTTTGCGCTTGCGCTTCTTCTCAAGCTCATCGGTGATCCTGCGGTTCTGTTTTGAAATCTGGCGGGACTCTTTCGCTGAAAGATAACCTTCTGCATGTTTCTTAGCCATTTTATTCCCTCCTTACCGTTTCATCTTCGGGTCAAACGCATCGCGCAGACCGTCACCAACAAAGTTGAAGCCCAGCACGGCAATCAGCAGACAGATGCCGGCAGGAATCCACACAAACCAGTAATGTGTCATAACGTATGCCTCGTTGACGTCTGTAATAATATTTCCCCAGGATGCGAACGGGAACTTTACGCCGATTCCCAGGAAGGACAATGTCGCTTCTGTGATAATCGTCGATCCCAGACTCATGGTGCACGTTACAATCAGCTGAGGAATAACGTTTGGAATCAGATGCCTGAAGATACGTCTGCTTACACGGATACCGCAGGCCTCTGTGGCTGTCATGAACTCCTGCTCACGCAGAGAGAGAATCTGTCCGCGGACGAGACGTGCGATGGACGGCCAGCCCAGGAATCCGAGAATCAGCATCAGGTAAAACATACGGGTCATGGGCTCCACCTTCATTGCGTCCATAGTGGCACCGAGGATGATAATCAGAGGCATGGACGGGATACAGTAGAAAATATCCACGATTCTCATGATCAGATTGTCCACCCACTTGCCGAAATATCCGGCAATACCGCCGAGGATGACGCCGATGACAACCTCAATAAATACGACAATGAAGCCGATAATCAGGGAAACACGTCCGCCGTACATCAGTCGGGTGAGCATATCCATGCCGTTCGTATCCGTTCCCAGCCAGTGAGCCTTTGACGGCTTTGCGTAGCTGTCATAAACGTACGTCGCCGTCTCCTTTTTGACGGACCAGTTCTGGGAGGTGGGATCGTACGTGATCTTGTAGGTGTTCTCCGAACCTTCCGCATCTGTGTACGTAAATTCATCCTCACCCGCGTCTATGGCCTCCTCCAGCTCTTCCTTGAAAACACGTTCAAATACTATACCGTTGTCTACAGGAGATACGACGAACCGACTGATATATCCCACAACCGTATCGCCTGCTGTGATATTGCCCTCTTCGTCCAGAGTATAATCTGTGCCGTCTTCCGTAAAGGAGGTCTGCCCACCCGTATACGCCTTCAGCGCCTCATATTTCACATTGAAAGAAAGCTCCGCTCCGTCTGCATTGACAATATCCTTGCAGGCGATGGCAAGCATCGTTCCCTTCGATGAGATGGAGTAGAAATCGGTGCCCTCTTCCTTGATCATATATTTTACATTTTTATAGTTAAAAACCTTCTGCCCCTTCTGAAGTGCAAGCTGAAATTTTGCCTGCAGGACGCTGTCAAACTTCTCACCTTCTGCCGCCGTATACCGGAAATCGCTATTTTTTACAACGCCAGCATACTCCTTCATCTGGCTCTCATACCGGTAGAACTGCTGATCCTGTCCGTAGGGGCTGATCAGTCCGCCCACAAAGGAGAACAGAAACATGGAAAGCAGCATAATCATGCCGAGCACAGCCAGACGGTTGCGGAAAAACCGCTTTACTACCAGCGCACCCGGTGAGAGAACTCTGACACGCCTGTCATCATTCAGAGAGTATGATGTATTTTCGTTCTTTTCATTCACTTCTTTTTTGTCGATCATAACGGGCCTCCCTCCTATGCAATACGTACCCGCGGATCAACCACAGCGTACAGAATATCGGAAAGCAGGTTGCCTGCCAGTGTAAGAATCGCCAGAAACGTCATATAAAACATGGAAAACGGAATATCTCCGATAATCATCGCCTGATAAGACGTATAGCCGATGCCCGGAATGGAAAACAGTGTCTCCGTAATCAGCGCACCGGAAAACAGTGACGGCAGTGAGCCGCCCACAACGGTTACCAGCGGTATCAGCGTGTTGCGGAACGCGTGCTGGTAGATAACGGTTCTCTCGGACAGTCCCTTGGCGCGGGCTGTACGGATATAGTCGGCATTCAGAACCTCCAGCATATTTGTACGCGTATAGCGCATCAGAGAACCTACCGAAACAATGACAAGTGTCACAATAGGAAGAACCAGGTGGTTTGCCTTGTCGAGAAGCTGCCCCATGGAATCAAGCTGAGCATAATTGCGGCCCACCAGACCGTACAGATCGAACCAGCCAAGCTTTACAGAAAAGACAAGCTTCAGAATAGTAGCAAAAAAGAAAGTCGGCAGAGAAATACCGATCAGCGCGCCGGCGGTGATTGCATAGTCTGCACGGGAGTACTGCTTTGTAGCGGCAATTACGCCAAGAGGGATTGCAATAATCAATTCCAGTATGAAAGCGATTGCTCCCATAATAAAGGACAGCCAGATTACCTCGTTGAATTTCTGAAGTACCGGAACCGTATATTTCCAGCTGTCTCCAAAGTTGCCCCGGATGGCGTCCCCCAGCCATGTCAGATAACCGGGCAGGATACTTTTGTCCAGTCCATATGCCGCATTCAGCTGAGCCAGCCATTCCTCATATGGTTTTGCGCCGGGCTTCATCGCGAGCTGCATCGCCATATTCTCCACGTAGGATGCGGGAAGGCAGCGCAGCAGTGCATAGATAATGAAGGTAACACAAAACAGAATCATGACTGACAGAGCAATTCTTTTCAGGATGTATTTTCGCATGCTGTTATCATTCCTCTCATATTTTGTTAACAGTTCAGGGCGAAAGCGATTGCTGCTGCCCTGAATGTCTTCACCAGTCCGCAAGACAGAATCAGGAACCGTTTCCTGCGAGGCGGTTCCTGATTCCGTCCGCCCATCCGCCCCCAAAAGCAGCGGGACAGGCGGCATTCATTTCTGTTTTACTTTACCACAATATTCTCAATCTCACTCTTCCAGTTCCAGTACGGAGTCATATCGTTCGGAAGAGTAGAAACGTCCACACGCTCAGTGGAAACAATGTATGCATCTGAACGCTGGTAAACCGGAAGCTCTACACCCCAGTCCATGATAATTTCCATGGCTGCCTTGTACAGGCCCTTACGATAGGACTGCTCTGTGGACTGACGTGCCTCCATAATCAGTGTGTCAAGGTCCTCATCGCTGATCTTATAGTAGTTTGTAGTTCCCTCACTGTGGTACAGCTGGAACATATCCGGGTCGCTGGAGGACTGCCATGCAGCACACCACAGTTCAGATACACCGGACTGATATGCAGCAAACAGGTCTGCTGCGTTTGCAAGGTCATTTACTGTCAAAGTAAAGCCGATCTCTGCGAAAGCATCTGCTGCATTCTTCAGAATCAGGAATGTCGGGTGGTCACCTTTTCCGCCGCCGCCGATATCTACTGTATACTCAAGCTTAGCGCCTTCCGGAGCTGCTGTCAGCTTGCCGTCCTCTACTGTGTAGCCTGCTGCCTCAAAGTAACCGAGCGCCGCTGCCTTTGCAGCTGCGTACTTGTCCTCTGCTGTCATATCAGCAGTGTAAATCGGGTTGCCCTCCACGTCTGCAGAGTATGCAACGGTATATCCGTCGTCTGTAACCTGCGGAGCTGCCCAGGATGTATTGGAAATCGGATAGTTGATAACAGATGCTGTGTCGCCATAGTAGGAATCAACACCCTCATCGCGGTAAGCCGCAATTACGGTAGCAATAGCCTTACGCAGGTTCTTGGACTCCTCTGAAGCCGGGTCTTCGCCAACCTTTACGTTGTCTGCACACAGACCGATATATCCGTATCCGCGGTAATCAATCAGTTTTGTAGTAATAACACTTCCGTCAAAAGAAGGATCTCCGCCGTTCAGCTCTGCGATCTGTGCAGCAACCTCTGTGGAGTAGGACGGAGTCGCGATATCAACTGTACCTGCGTCGATACCGTTTACCATATCTGCTTCCTGCGTCTCGATGAAGTTCAGGTATTTTGTCTTCGGTTCACCCTTGTAGAAGTTCGGGTTTGCTTCCATATAGACAACGCCGTTGGAAACTTCGTTGAAAATGTACGGTCCTGCACCCATCGGCTGAGTTGTCTTCTCGCGAATAAGGGAAAGATCGCCCTTCGGGAAACCGAATTTATGGTTTTCATAGTCGTACTGAGCCTCGTCACCATAGTAATGAAGCGGTGAAATCGGGAGGGCCAGGTTGTAGATCATGGTGGCATCCAGCTCTGTGGTCACGATACGCAGGCTGTAGTCATCGATACGCTGAATACCTTCGATGTAGTCGACAGAATCTCCGGTCTCTATGCCGACAGAGTACGCATCGTAATTCTCCATCAGGTCGAACAGGCTGGAGCCTGCGCTCTCTGTTTCAGACAATGTGAGAAGATCCCATCCGTATGCGTCACACATTACAGCAAAGAAGTCTGCTGTTGTGGCATCTGCCTCGAGACCATCAAATCCCCATGCTGCCGCAGCGCCTGCCACATCGCCTTCCTCCGCTGCTTCTGCTGCCACGCAGTAATCAACGATTTCCTGTGCAAATGCCGCACCTGCCTGGTCCAGATCTGCCCAGAATGCTGTCTGAGTCGCCTCGTCCCAGTATGTGAAATCTGTATTGTCACGGCCTGCATTTGCAAGAAGGTTTACCAGAGTGTCCATACCGCCGCGGTATTCCTGCAGCCCCTGGATCGGTGCGGAATAAAGCGTTGTGGAGCCGTCATAGGACGGATCAAGGTAAACATACAGACCGAAAATAAAATCGTCAATATCAACCGGCGTGCCGTCAGAGAATACCAGGTCATCGCGCATCGTCATATCATAGTAAACGGTGCCGTCTTCGTTCTCTGTAATAGTGATATCCGCCGGACCTGTGTAAGTATATTCTGTACCGTTATACTCACGTGTCTCACCTTCGATTCCGTTCAGAACCGGATTGCACACACGGTCCACATACATCATGTAGAGCTGTGTCATATCAGATACATCCATATCATCCGCGCTCTGTCCGAAGAACGGAGAGAACTTGTTTTCAAATCCGCTGGCAGATGCAACCAGTGTACCTCCCTCTGCCGCAGTGTCTGCGTTCTCTGAAGCACAGACCGTAAGTGCGTTCCCGCACATTGCCAGACCAAGAATCAGGGCCAGCATTTTCTTACCATTTCTAATCATTTTTTTCCTCCTTTTCTCTGAGTCCCGGACTGACAGAAGAATTATGTATGTAGTTACACTACATACATAAAGGGGGGATATCCCCCCTTTCGCATTCAATTTCTGTTTCCCACATCTCCCGTAATTGTATGTGAGTTTCCGGCTCAAAATATGTACCACCATTATATAAGCCTTATGCATTTTTGTCAATTTGGCTTTCCGCTTTTCCGGCTGTTTTCCAGCATTTTTCTTGTATGAAAGCTGAAAACAGCCGTTTATTTCCAGATTCTGCACAATAATCCATAGCTGCAGCCTCTCTGCTGCTGTATCATACGGCAGATTTTCTCTTCTGACTGCTGCGCACTTCGGTGCTCTTCTTCTCCCAGTTCATCTGCTTTACCCGATATCGCATCACAAGCGCTGCAGCAAACACTGCTCCCTCCAGTAGAAAAAACAGTATACATCCGACCGTTTTTCCTTCCATGCCGTTTCTGAAAACCCAGATCAGCTCTCCGGCAGCGGCTGCTCCGGCACCGATGGCGGTACACACAGCCCGGCCCGGTATCTGCATTACACTGGCTTCACAGATATAGGCGCGCAGAGGATTTCCTCCTGCCGTGAGACGGCACAGTCCCCAGCAGACGCTGATTCCCGCCACCAGATTCACCGTATAGGGAATCAGCACGTAGGCACAGTTCATCACTCCCGGCGCTTCCACACATCCTGCCGCGATCAGGGCACACAGCATTCCCGCACACAGCCCCCAGAGCAGCGTCAGCTCCCGGCCCAGAGACCGCTCTTCATATACCGGCTTTCCGCCACGCAAAGGATGCTCATCCTGTGACTGCCTGCCGCTGCGGGCCGGACGTTTCATCCCGGCCCAGAAATACAGATCACCGTGATACTCATAATTCCCCTTTTCATTTTTCTGAAAAGAGTCGAGGTAAGCTCTGCGCTTTTTCCTGTTATTTTTCTCTGCCATTCTTAACAGATCCCTTTCAGATCAAAGGCTTCCAGCCACTGCTTTGCGGTCTCGCACACTTCTCTGAGACACGCTTCCCCAAACGGACTCTCCAGTCCTGCATGCTCCAGCAGCTCCGTGAACACACGGCTTCCGCCCTGCTTTGTGTATGCCATATAGTGCTCCCACGCATCTCTCCGATCCTTCTGCAGCTTCGTCCAGAGCTGAAGCGCCACTGTCTGGGCCAGGCAGTAGTCAATATAGTAGAACGGGCTGGCATAAATGTGCTGCTGTCTCTGCCATCCCTCTCCCTCGCTGTAGAACGGGATCTCTCCGTCCAGCTTCATCCACGGCATATAGATGCCCAGCAGTTCTTTCCAGACACCGTGACGCTCCTTCGGTGTCATATCCGGTTTTTCATAGACGATATGCTGGAAATGATCCACCATCGTTCCATACGGAATAAAGGTCAGAGCACCGGACAGATGACTGTAATAAAACTTCCGCGTGTCCTCCCCAAAGAAGCCTTCCGCCCAGGGCCATGCGAAAAATTCCATGGACATGGAGTGCACCTCACATGCCTCCATTCCCGGCCAGACGTATGCAAGCGGTACACGTGTGCGGTTCATCCACGCGGCAAATGCATGTCCTGCTTCGTGGGTGACCACTTCCACATCATGCTGTGTACCGTTGAAATTTGCAAAAATAAACGGCACCTCATAATCCGGAATGCTTGTACAGTAGCCGCCCCCTGCCTTGCCTTTGGTGGAAAGCACATCCATCAGCTCATTGTTCAGCATCATATTGAAAAACTCACCCGTCTCAGGCGAGAGCTCTTCATAAAATTTTCTTCCCTGCTCCAGAATCTCATCCGGTGTACCGCAGGGCTTCGGATTGCCGGAGCGGAACTCCAGTGCATTGTCCGCAAAGCTCATGGGGTAGGATTTTCCGAGACGCTTTGCCTGCTCTCTGTAAATCTCATCCGCCACAGGAACCAGATACTTCACAACCGCAGAACGGAATTTCTCGATATCCTCCTTCGTATAACAGTTGCGCTGCATCCTGTAATATCCAAGCTCCGTATAGCCATCATAGCCGAGCTTTCTGCCCATGGCATCACGCACATGAACAAGCTGGTCATACAGGTCATCCAGCTTTTCCTGATTGTCCTTATACCACTGTCCCTCTGCCTTCCAGGCAGCCAGCCTTCTGGCGTCATCCGCATCGTTCTTAAACGGTGAAAGCTGGGAAAGCGTATACGTATTTCCCTCAAAAGGAATCTGGGCAGACGCAATCAGCTTTTCATATGCAGTCTTCAGTTCATTCTCCTTCTGAAGATCCGGTATGATCTCCGGCGAAAATGTTTTCCGTGCAATCTCTGCATTGAGGAACATCAGATTTCCATACTCTGCCTCAAAATCCGGGCGGAACCGGCTCTCCAGCATGACACTGCTCCACGCCTGACTGTACTGTTCCAGAACAGGGGCGGCCTCATTCCAGAACTCTTCTTCCTCATCATAAAAAGCGTCCCTCGTGTCAATGGTGTGGCGAATCTCCACCAGCGTCTGGAGTGTCATGATATGCTTCTCCAGAACCTCTTCATCCAGGAATGTTTTTTTCGCCGTCTCATAATCTTCAGCCCCTTTCAGACGCTCAATCAGCTCTGTCAGCTGAGCCTTCAGTGCCTCAAGATCAGGCCGTTCGTAATCCATCTGTGAAAACTTCATCATTAAATTCTCCTTCATGTCTGTTTTATTGCATACCCGGCAGCCAGGCAGGCAGATTGCAGTATACCACGATTCAGAACCGCACCCGCTTCAGACTGCTGTTTTGGCTGCCTCTGTTTAGGACTGCTGCTGAAATTTATGGTACCACACTGCCAGGGAATTCACAAGGCGGGATGGTCTGATTATTTCAATTATTATTTCAATCTCCTGGATTTCCGATCCATCACCCTGCAAAACACCACCGCCACCGCCGTACTCACTGCCGTCGCCGCAATCCCCGGGCCAACGATGGCTGTGGGATTCACACTTCCATACTGTGCCCGGTAAGCAATCACATTCACCGGGATCAGCTGCAGCGAAGAAATATTCAGTATCAGAAACGTACACATCTCATTGCTGGCCACACCCTTTGACATCACACGGACCTGCCTCTGCTTCTGTCCGCTGTTTTTAATTCCTTTCTGATACACCACCATCTCTCCCGGTTCGTTCCGCCGTTCTTCCTCAAGCTCCTCCAGGCTCATCATAGCACGTAATCCCGCCGGTGTGGCCGCCCATCCCAATCCAAGGAAATTTGCCACACAATTCATTGTAATATGCTTATTCGCCGGATGACCATCCGGGATATCCGGAAACAGGAAACGGATCAACGGCTGAATTTTCTGCGAAATCATATGAACCAGACCTGCATCCTCCGCAATCTGCATCAGTCCCATCCACAATCCCATAACCCCCAGCATCGTAGTGCACAGTGTCACTGCCTCCCTGGCTGAATCAAGCAGTGCTTCTGAAACAGGCTCCACCTGTCCGGTTAATGTTCCGTAAATAATACCAATGAGTATCATCGCCGCCCAGATATAATTCATGCACATCTCCCACAAATATTGCATTTGGTATCTCTTTTTCAGTATATTCGGAAAAGAAATACCGGATGCTTGATTTCTGTTCCAACGCACTTTATAATAAGCAGTGACTACAGTAGATTAAGATATTATGTTTTCTGAAAACAGGGAGGAATGTTTCTTATGTCAATGGAAGATTACCAGAAAGCGTATAAATCAGGAAAAAAAGACTATCAGATCAGAATGCTCCGCGGCCAGAAACCTACACTTCAGGTTCTGGATGATATTCTCCCGTCCAGTGAAGCACTGGCCATGAC
Organism: Lachnospiraceae bacterium; assembly: GCA_004557975.1. GTDB lineage: Bacteria > Bacillota > Clostridia > Lachnospirales > Lachnospiraceae > Choladousia. The sequence goes on along the minus strand of SFEV01000004.1, from coordinate 57,010 downwards.
TTCTCTCGGGCTGGTGCAGATCCCTATTGATCAGATTGTGGGAACGCGATATGACGGACGAAGCAACGCCTTCGCCGGCAATTTTATGCCCATTCTCAATGAATCATCAGAATTTGCAATTAAATGGTCCAATCTGAGCACTGCACACGAAAACGAAGGAATTCGTGAACCGATCAAAGCAGTGGAATATATGAATAAATTTTATGTTGAAGAAGGCAACAAGCGTGTCAGCGTCATGAAATATTTTGAGGCAATCTCCATTCCGGGATACGTGACACGTCTGATTCCGAAACGCACCGATGAAAAAGAAAACAAAATATATTTTGAATTCATGGATTTTTACCGTCTGTCCAAAATCAATTACATCTGGTTCTCGAAGGAAGGAAGCTTTGCAAAGCTCCAGAAAGCCGTCGGCAAGCAGCCGGATGAAATGTGGACGGATGACGAACAGCTGAATTTCAGCTCCGTATATACACGCTTCACCGCAGCCTATAATGCCAGCGGCGGAAATAAACTCTCCATCACTCCCGGAGATGCTTTTCTTGCTTTTATCACTCTGTACGGATACGACGCTATCGATAATGAGACTACAGAGACCATGAAGACTCTGATCGCCAAATCCTGGGAAGAGTTCAGGCTTCTGGAGGAACACAAAACAGTGGAACTGAAAATGGATCCGACGACAGAGAAGAAGTCTCTGCTTACCAGACTTCTTCCCTCCGGACGTCCCCGCCTCAAGATTGCTTTTATTTACGAAAAGACACCCGGTACCTCCGCATGGACGTATGCACATGAGCTTGGCCGTCAGCATCTGGAGCAGACATTCCCGGATGAGGTCACTACCTTTTATTATGATAATGTCACTGTTGACACAATTGACTTCTATATCGAAAAAGCCATTGAGGATGGCTGCAATCTGATTTTCACGACCACGCCGACCTTTGCTCCTTCCAGTGTAAAGGCTGCCATCGCCAACCCGGATATACGCATTATGAACTGTTCCCTGAATACTTCGCACCGGTACATCCGTACTTATTACACGAGAATGCATGAGGCGAAGTTCCTGATGGGTGCAATCGCCGGTGCCATGGCAGAAAATGACCGCCTGTTTTATATTGCAGACTATCCTCTGTTCGGCAATATAGCGAATATCAATGCATTTGCGCTGGGTGCAAAGATGATTAATCCCCGGGCAAAAGTGTATCTGGAGTGGTCAACAAAAAAGAATATCGATATCAACGAATGTATACGGAATGTCAGTCCGTCCTGTGTTTCCGGAAAAGATATGGTAATCCCTGAAGAAGCCTCCCGTTTCTTCGGTATTTATCATGTGGAAAATGACCATATCCGTAATCTCGCGATGCCGCTGTGCCACTGGGGTAAATTCTACGAAAAACTGATCCGTACCATCATGGACGGAACATGGAAATATGATGACACAGAAAACAAAGCCATCAATTACTGGTGGGGCATGTCCTCCGATGTCGTTGACGTTATCTGCTCGCAGAACCTTCCGGTCGGCACAAAGCGTCTGATCGATCTGCTCAAGAATACGATCCGCAGCGGTGAATTCAATCCGTTCTCAGGAACTCTGTATTCGCAGACCGGTATTGTGGAGGGAAGCCATGACCACAATATTCTCTCCCCTGAGGAAATTGTCCGGATGGACTGGCTGGCCGAAAATGTCATCGGCACTATTCCTGATATCACAGAGCTGACTGATTCGGCATTGCCGGTTCTGTCCCAGCAGGGCCTTCAGAATATGGATAATTAATGCTTCACAGAAACACTAAAGAGAGGAACACTGCACACATGCGGATCTTGGTAATTGCAGACGAAGAATCTTCATATTTATGGGATCATTTTGAGAAAAGCAAGCTGGAAGGGATTGACCTGATCATATCGTGCGGGGATCTGCACCCGCACTACCTTTCCTTTCTGACGACCTTTACCTCGGCTCCTGTCATTTATGTACACGGAAACCACGATACGAAGTACGATCAGGTACCGCCTGAAGGCTGTACCTGTATTGACGATCAGATCTTTGTGTACAACGGAATCCGGATTCTCGGCCTGGGCGGTTCCATGCGGTACCGTCCGGGAGATTACCAGTACACAGAGCAGGAGATGCGAAAAAGAATTAAAAAGCTGTGGTTTCAGCTTCTGTATCGGAGAGGCTTTGATATTCTTGTCACACACGCCCCCGCATACCAGCTTAATGACGGCCGTGACCTGCCTCATCAGGGGTTCAAGGCATTTATCGATCTGATTGAGAAATATAATCCGCGGTATTTTCTGCACGGACACGTCCACATGTCTTATGGCCGCAGTCACAAACGATACGACAAATATCGCAATACCCAGGTCATCAACGCATATGAACGCTTTGTTTTTGACTATGAAGATGATGAGCCGAGTCCACTGAAATTCGGCAAGGATCCGGCAGATCCAAAACCGGGTTCCAACGTATAAAGAAAGCTGCGCTTTCTCCTGCACAGCTTTCAGTTCCTTCTCTTCGGGACCGCCCCTTATCGTTTCATGGTGGTTCCGCCAATTTTTTTCGAAATCAGATACCTGGGACGTCCCTTTACTTCTTCATAAATTTTTGCAATATAGTATCCGATGATTCCCAGGCTGATCATGATAATACTTCCGATCATCAGGATCAGAAGAATAACAGTGGTAAAGCCCTCCACTGCGTGTCCGCTGAAATATTTCACCAATGACTGGATTCCGAGCACGACTGCAAGTAGGAACACAAAAACGCCTGCAACAGTCACACACTGCATTGGTACCGTCGAAAATGAAACAATATTCTTTACTGCATACTGGACAAGAGACCAGGTAGACCACTTCGACTCTCCTTCTGTGCGTTCCTGCACGTCAAATTCCACAGAAGTTGTGCGGAATCCGATCCACGAAGACAGCGCCCGGAAAAACACATTCCGCTCCGGCATGGAAAGCAATGCATCCACCGCTTTGCGGTCAAGCAGCTTAAAATCGGATGCACGCGACATATCTATTTTCACCGCCTTTGATATGATACGGTAAAATATTCCTGCGCTTGCCCTGTGCACTGCGCTTTCTTTTCCGCGTGTGCGCTTCACGCCCTCGATGACCTCGTATCCCTGTTCCCACAGACGGTACATCTCCACAAGCGTCTCCGGGGGATGCTGCAGATCACAGTCCATCACGGCACAGCAGTCTCCTGAAGCAGATGCCAGCCCCGCAAGCATCGCAGCCTCTTTTCCGAAATTTCTTGAAAACAGAACCCCTGTCACATGGGAATTTTCCCGTGCAGCCTGTTCAATTTCTTCCCAGGTCCTGTCCTTCGACCCGTCATTTACAAAAACAATCTCATACGCAATTCCTTCTGATGAAAGAATGCGGTCAATCACATCCGATGCTTTCCGTATCATCTTTTCTTCGTTGTATGCAGGTAATATTACTGAAAGCATTTTCCGTTCCTTCTTTCCATAAGATAAAAATCTGAATATTCTCCCAGGTCTGTCAGCACGATACTGTGGCTCGTCCGCCTCTGGCTGACCGGAATCATCTGCATATAATCACCGTAGAGATACGTCAGATATTTGTCATACTCTTTCGGCACAGGGAACTGATATCCTTCAAAATCCACATAAACAGCCTCTTCCAGCCATTTGGCCGGAAAAGCTCCCCGTTTCAGATTGCGGCCCATACCGTCATACAGATACTCTGTCTTTCTGTTCCTGAAAAACTCCAGAGAACGGTTCTGTGCCCACACTGCAAAGGGCATCGGAATGAGATATTTGGCCTTGCTGACAATCTTGCAGATAATCGGATGCTTTCCTCCGCCCTTAACATCAGTATTTCCCCATTTGTTAAATACAACAGAGCGCGTCAGCATTGTAACCATCAGGTGCAGTTTCTGAGACCATCCATGCTGCCCTGTCCTGTCATGTGAGAGCACATCAAAGAAAATTCCATTGTGCATCTCCATAAAATGCCCTGTAAATTCTGTCGCAAACATTGTATTGTTGATTCGCAGCTTCGTGAATGGATTGTAATTGCCTTTCTCTGTGGTGGGAAGCTGCACAAAAATATTGTCCGGAAGCTCCTGCTTGGCCACCTGCTGAAACTTGTCGTAGTCCTCGCGCAGCATCATAACATCGGCATCATCATCCCACGGAATAAAGCCGTGATGGCGGATTGCTCCAAGCAGCGTACCGCCGGCAAGAAAATATTTGATATGGTGCTTTTTGCAGATGCGGTCAATCTCCAGCAGATATCCCAGCAGTATCTGCTGTACCTTTTCCAGTTTTCCAAGGTACGTATTGTCAAAAATGAAGACTTCACCCGTATTCTGCAGATACTTTACAAGAATAATCAGGCCGTCCTCCACTGATATTTTCGGTTCAAAGCCGTAATGACAGAGAAGCTGCGTATTCAGGAGAATGCCGTGCCGGGTCAGGCTGTCCACAGTCCGTTTTTTCTCTGTTTTCTGCTCTTCTGTTTTCTGTTCTTCTGTTTGCCCTTCATGCACAGGTTCCGGACACCCGGCGGTGCTCAGACGAATCCGGCACTGTTCCGGGAAATTCTGATACAGAATCATCGCAAGCTCACCGATGGACTGTCCCGCATCCGGTCCGGAAGCATTGAAAATCTTGTTGGCCGGACATCCGGTCAGCACAAACTGCACTGCGGTCAGCAGATCATGGATGCAGATATAGGAGGATCTCTCCGGTGAAAGCGTCAGCTTTGTGTCCTCCTCCCTGGCCGTCTTTGCGGCAAGCACAGCCAGAGGATGGTCCAGCATCGGAATACACGGTCCGTAAATCAGCCCGGTGCGCAGAATATTATACGCAAAACCTGCCTCACGTCCACGTGAAACGAACATGCCTTCCAGTGACTGAAGAAAATACTGCGCCTCAAATTCCGGCGACTGTGTATCAGTCTGTCCCGTCTCATACTCGGAGGCCGCAAATGCATGGGGCAGCCTGCCGTACACTCGCCCGTCAGAGAGCAGAAGCACTCGTCTGCAGTTCCATCCGCCTATTATTCTCAGCATCTTTTCAAACTTCTTCATATATGCCAGCACTTCCGCCGCATTCCGGTCCATTTCACGGCAGCAATAGCCGGTCAGAATCACATAATCTGCCTCCTGCAGGTCAAAGGCATTATTGCCGGATACGAGAGAATCTCCCTTCCAGGAGGCTTCCGACACCTGTATCCCTGCATTCATCCGGTCATTCCATGCCAGAAACGACCAGGCAATCGCCTCCTGCAGACGGGACTGTTCTCCAATCAGCAGTACCTTTGCACCTCTTAATTGTTTTCCTGGAATCAGCTCTGACCTCACCGGAGCCTGTGCCCAGTCCAGCTCAAATTCATTCAGATAATCACGCAGTACCATTCTTTTCCTTATCCTCTAAATTTACTTTATCCAAAATGGAAATTTTATTCCTGTCCTCTGAAATCACTTCTGTCCAGAGCAGAGACCTTCTCTGTATCCGGCAGTATGTGGATCGGCGCCAGCGGTGAACGCGTTTCCTGTCTGCTCAGATCATTGTCCGCCATTCCCTGTATTCCCGGATTATTGTCCGTCATTCCCTGTATTCCCGGATTATTGTCCGCCATTCCCTGTATTCCCGGATTATCGCCTGCACTTCCGGGAAGATTATAAATTTCCCCGTCCGCTCCATCCAGCATTACCTTCACAGCCGCCAGAATCATGGCCTTTTGCGCTTCACCGCTTAATCCCTCTGCCGCCCGGACCACTTTCATCCTCAATCCGTTCTCGCGTGCGAGCCTGCACGCAAAATGTTCTGCCATGCGCATGCAGTGCAGCGGAATCTCCTGCGCAGACGTGTGGCTCACATAGCCAAGCTGCAGCTCACTTTTTTTCTCCGTCCCGCCAAAGCATTTTCCGTAGACGCTGTAATCCGACACGAGCAATACAGACTTCACCTTTGTCCCGGAAAGCAGCTCCATCTGCTCCGTCAATGCAAAAAACTGCGCATAAGCATCATCTGCTCCCGGCGACCCTTCCGCATTCCAAAACAGCACCACATAGTCTGCTGCCTCCGGCAGTTCTGCCCGGCTATCTGTCGGCACAGCCGTACCGTCTGACATCACAGTCTTATTTCCCGCCGACATGGCCATCTCCTCAACTGTCAGGCCGACACCGTTCTGCTTCGCCATATGCGCCAGATTCCGGGCAAATTCCTGCTTCCTGCTGCCGTCACATCCTGCCATCACAAGCCTGGCCCCGGAAAGCCGTTCCAGAAGCTGTTCCGGCGGAATATATACTTTGTCTGCTGTTCTGTGCATATTCGTCCCCTGCTCTTTCTGCATTATTTCGGAATCTGTTCAGTGCCTTCACAGATTCCGATTCGCAAACCCATGAAAATCGGCTGCGCCGATGGCGTTTGCTCACACCTGATTCATATTCTTACGGCCTCATCAGCAAGTGATTCGGCCTGTCACGAACAGTTGCTTCCTGTCACTGCCGTTTCCAGCTTTGCATGGTACCCATCAGCCGCTCAAACATCTCCGGCAACCTGATCTGTGCCTGCCACCCGAGAGCACGCAGCTTCTCTGAGTTGACAAGCATACGGGAAGTCGGTGCGTATCCGAACTTATTTGCGTCCTCCGGGATATCAAATACGAGTCTGGAACCGCTCTCCGGATATTTTTCCACCAGCATTTCCGCCATTTCCCGGATCGTACCGAATGTATCTTCATTGGAAACATTGTATGCCTCACCCGGGACTCCGCGCAGAAGAATCGTCAGGAGACCGAGCACCGCATCTGTAGTATAGCAGTAGCAGTGCGCCTTGCTTCCGTCGGTGTGCAGCACAATATCACTGCCCTCCATAATGCTTCGCGCAAACTGCGCGAACACACGGTTCTCACTTCTGGAAATCCCTGCGCCGAAGGTCTGCGCCAGACGGGCCGTCTTCACGGGAACCCCGTACTCATGGGCATAAGCGCCGCACAGTCCCTCTGCCATGCGCTTGCTCTCTGAATAACTGCTGCGCACCTGCAAAGGATCAATATATCCGTAATCTTTTTCTTTTACATTGTAGTGCTCCGGATCCACTACACCGTACGCTTCCATGGAAGAAAGATAAACCATGCTTTCCACATTTTTTTCCCTTGCAAGCTCCAGCAGATTTTCCGTGCCGTGCAGTGCCGTCAGAATCGTTTCCACCGGCCGCTCCACGAAATCCTTTGACGCTGTCATACTTGCCCCGTGGAGAATATAATCTACCGGTTCCTCCACGTGAATCGGTGACAGAATATCACAAACAAGGAGTTCCATCCCGTTTTCCAGAAAGATTCCCAGCTCCCGCCTCGCCTTCTCCTCATTTCTCACAGCGGCGAGCACACGCAGCTTCAGATCACGCTGCACGGAAGCGCACACAAGCGCTTTCGCAAACATTCCTCCGATCAGCCCCGTTGCCCCTGTGACAAGAACGGTCTTCCCTCTCATTTTCTCCCAGTCTATCATCTCAGAGGACGCAATCCGCTCCAGATCCTGCTGCAGCACTGCGTCACTGCTCCATATTTTCTGATTCATTTCTGCCTCCAAAATATCAGCTTCCTTAATTTCTGCTCTTTCCGCCATTCCGTGTCATCTCCGGAACCGCCGTACATTTTCGCAGTCTTTCCCACTGCAGTCTTTCCTGCTGCAGCCTTTCCCTCTACAGTTTCATCTGCCGCAGTTCTTCCTGCTGCTGTTATCTCCTGTCCGTATCTTCTATGCGTCTGTAGCGGTTCATCTTTGCTGCCAGCCGGTCTGTGAGCCCGAAGCCGAATGCCTGCTCATTTTCCTTGTACTGCAGCAGCGCCCGGAACATATACACATCCTCAGGCGTCGTGACCTTGATATTGCCGCGGTTGCCGATCACAATGTGGGGCTGTCTGCCGAGGGCCCGGTAAATGGTACATGCATCCACCATATTCTCATACCGCGACTGCGTCGCGCGGATCGCTTCATGTGCCCCGATAATATCCTTCAGATAAAAGCTCTGGGGAGCCTGCGCCGCATAACTCTCCTTGCGCAGCGGAAGCTCATCCACCTCTTTTCCGTCTCTGCTGATCAGAATTGTCTCAAAACACGGCGTCGATGTGATGGCACTGCCGTAATTCCGGACACTCTCAATATTGTCGCTGATCACACCATACTCCACAAACGGGCGGACACCGTCATGAATCAGGACGATGGAATCCTCCGGATTTTCTTCCTGCGCCTTCTTCAGCGCATTGTAGATAGAATCCTGCGCGGTCTCCCCTCCCGGAACAATCGCCGCAATCTTGTCAATCCGATAATCCAGAACAAGCTGCTCCGTATATCGGATATAGTCCCGGCTCATTGCAAGATAAATTTTATCAATCTCCTCATGCTCCTGGAAAAGCTGAAGCGTATGAATCAGAATCGGCTTCCCGTTGATTTCCAGAAACTGTTTCGGAACCCCCGCTCCCATCCGGACGCCGCTGCCTCCGGCAAAGATAATTGCAATATTCATAATGTTCCTCCTGTATGTCTGCTTCCGCTCATCCACAGAATCCCTTTTACCGCTGCGGCCTGCCAGATCCGAATCTGCTCTGTCGCTTCCGCAGTCCTGTCAGTCACAGAATTCCTCCTCATCGCTGCAGCCCGATCAGCTGCAGAATTCTCTGTGTCGCCGCTCCGTCACACGCACCTGTATAGATCTGGCGGAATTGTTCAGTCTCAGCTCTGTGCTCTTCATTCCAGCTGCCGCAGGACCTCACCGCCTCTGCCAGCTCTTCCGCTGTCGTTGTGTGCGGATACGGTACACGGTCATAGTCAATATAAAATCCTCTGCCGGTCTCATACTGTGCCAGATCCGGCGCAAACAGCACCGCCGGCTTCCGGTAAATCAGATAATCAAACAGCACCGAAGAATAATCCGTAATCAGAACATCCGCTGCCGCAAACAGCTCCTCCGTCGGAATCGTACAGTTCGACACCATCCCGTGTGCATCAATGTGAGGATGCGCCTTGATGACAAAGTACCACTCATTCTCAAGCTCTCTGGCGGCACACTGCACCTCGCTCAGGCCCTCCAGCCGCGGCATCGCCGCATTTCCGCGGAATGTCGGAGCCCACAGCGCGATCTTTTTCCCTGCTGCCCGGGGATATCTGCGGTAAAAGTTTTCCCTGCATCTCCGGTTCCATGCTTCATCAAAATAATAATCGGTCCGGCTGATTCCCGTTGCAAAAATCCGCTCCTGAGGAAGATGCAGCGCACGCGCATGCACCGGCACACAGATTTCAGCGCTCATGGTCAGGTACGAATAATTGCCAAACATATTTCCACGATAATTTTCCGGAATGTCATCTGATGCGTCAAAGGCGATCTTTTTCATCAGTCCGCAGGAGTGCCACAGCTGTACCACCTTTGTCTCCTGCCTTTTCCTGCACGAAGCGACCGGCAGAAAATAATCACAGATAAATACGTATTCTGCCGTCGCGTAGCTTCGCATAAACCTCAGCAGATACTTCACCATTGCTCCAAAGGAAAGCTTCCCGAAATCTGCAATAAACAGCTCCACCTTACAGGAACCATTCGCCTCCCGCTCCTTCATTTCTTCATACATGCGCCGCATGGAAAACGGCATCTCTGCATGATGGGCATCCGCAAAAATCACGGTTCCCTTCCGTACCGGTCCATGGCAGAACAGAAAATAAATTACCGGAAGCAGAACATTCTGCAGAAACATCTTGATATACTGTTTTATACGAAACATTTCTGCTCCCCTCCTGTTTCATTTGATTCTAGTACATCGTTCGCAAAATAACTGCACCAATCACCGGACACCTTCTCCGGCTTCCGCATTCAGTCTGAATCTTCAGATCTTTTCCGAACTCCGTGCTCTTTCTGAAACGCAAAAGCATCCTCGCAGATTCGCCTGCAGTTCTCATGATCATCAAATGCAAAAAAATCATCCTGCCGCGCTCTGTAAAACGGCTTCAGAGCGCATCCGCTTTCCATATAATCACAGATCGTCTGCACCAGCTCATCCTCCTGTGTGCAGATTTCTCCAAATCCCTGCGTATCGTAGAAAAATCCGCCTTCCTCATAGTGGGGCGGCAGCCCCGGAGAGTGGAAATAAACCACCGGCTTGCGCATATACGCAAAATCAAACTGAACTCCCGAATAATCTGTCACCATCAGGCTCGACTCCGTCAATGCCTGCTCATAGCTGATCTCCAGAGAAGAAGCAATCTTCACAGCATCATCTCCGTGAAAATCTTTTTTCTGAGCATCCAGAGCAGGATGAAGCAGATACAGAATCCGGTAGCCGCAGCGCTGTGCCGTCTCCCTCAGCATCCTGTTTTCCAGGAGTCCCTGATAAATCCGGTAATACTCTGTGTGAACAAATTCCGGATTATACGCTCTTGAGGAGCCCATGACCGACGGCATTGCCACATAGGAACGCCACGTCGGCGCAATCAGAATCTGCTTCTTATCACGGTTTACCAGCCCGTCATAGCGCGGAATTCCGGTCAGCCGGAGCACATCTTTGCCGTAATCGTAGGACGGCTTCGACAGATTCTCTATCTCATATCCGGACGCACAGTAGTACCGTTTGTTGTTGTTGACGAGACGGTTGGAATCATACGTCAGATCCTGTACGGACAGACCATGCTGAATACACGTATTTACGGCGCGCAGCCGATCCTGTACATAGCGGATTTCCCATTTATTGAAGCCTCCGAAAGAAGGTACACCGCTGTGGGTCGCAAATACCATGGACGCGTACAGATAAGAAAGTCTCTGCCCCACCGTCCGGTACGGTGACGGGTGATACCCTTCCCGGACAAGCCGTGCATAATCACCGGAATCTTTTCGGATCACGTACACCGGCACGACTCCCGCCGGCCTGTGATCTTCCAGATACTTATAAAAATATTCACCGCAGTCGCCGCCCTTATACAGCTTGTCAAAGGTGAGCCAGATGTTTTTTCCCGAACAGACCGGTGCTGCAAGCCAGTACACGCAGCGCACCACAAACATCTGCCTCGAGCCGTAGGGCGCAGTCAGAATCTCCTTCAGAAGGCGCATCTCCCGCGCCATCCGGGCAGCACGCCCTGTCTTTTCGATCATAATCCCTGTGGCTTCCCTGTCTTTCCAGCTGAAAACTGCCATGAAAGCACTGAAGCTCCACCAGGAATATCTCAGCGCACTGGTCAGCTTCGCCTGATAATCGGAAGTGACAATGGAAAGCTCCTGCTCCTGTCCACTCGCTTTCTCCAGACGAAATCGGACTGTATTTTTCCGGCAAAGCTCTGACACCGGAATCTCCAGGGCGAACGATGCCCGTTTCACAACCGTGCTGCATTCCTGCAAATCCGTATCTTCTGTGCCGCCTGTCTTCGCCTCAGCTCCCGGCACACAGCCCCTGCGCACCACACCCGGCTTCGTCACGTACGCATATTTCTTCCCATTTACAAGGATCTTCAGACCCCCGGGAAGCTCCTTTTCATACGATTCCAGTGATCCGTCCATCCGGAACACTCCGTTTTCGCATTCCATCAGATCAAGAATGACCCGCGGTCTGCCGTCTGCAGACCGTTTTGCGTATCCATCCCACCTGTCCAGTCTGTCAGTCATCAGTGAAACCTCAGTTCCTCTTCTACGGCAGCCAGCGCTGCCTCAATCACCTTGTCCATGTCATAATACTTATACTGGCCGAGCCGTCCTCCGAACAGGACGTTCTTCTCCTTCTCTGCCAGCTCACGGTATTTCTCATACAGCGCACTGTTTTTCTCATCATTGACCGGATAGTACGGTTCAATCCCCGGTTTCCATTCTGCCGAATACTCTCTCGAGATATACGTGTAGTCCTTTGGATGCTCACGCTCCTCATCCGGTTCAAAATGCTTATGCTCAATAATACGCGTGTACGGAATCTCTCTCTCCGTATAATTCACAACGGCATTGCCCTGGAAATTCGGCTCCTCAATACGCTCCGTCTCAAACCGCACAGTGCGGTACTCCAGGTGACCGTAGCAGTAATCAAAATACTCATCGATCATGCCCGTATAGATAACCTTATCAAACATATCCGGGTTTTCTTTTCTGTACTCGAAAAAATCTGTCTCAAGCATCACATCGATATTGTCCAGCAGCTTCTCGATAATCCCCGTATATCCTCCGATGGGAATTCCCTGGTAACGGTCATTGAAATAATTGTTGTCGTACGTAAAGCGAAGCGGCAGCCGCCTGATAATAAACGCCGGGAGATCCTTACAGTCTCTTCCCCACTGCTTCTCCGTGTAACCCTTGATCAGCTTCTCATATACGTCCGTCCCGACCAGAGAAAGTGCCTGCTCCTCCAGATTTGCCGGCTCCGTAATCCCAAGCTCTGCAATCTGCTCCGCGATTTTATCCTTAACTTCCTGCGGCTTCTTCAGTCCCCACATTCTGCTGAATGTATTCATATTGAAAGGAAGATTGTAAAGCTCGTCCCTGTAGACTGCCACCGGAGAATTGATGTAGTTGTTGAATTCAGCCAGCTTGTTTACATACTTCCACACAGCCTTGTTGCTGGTGTGGAAAATATGCGCGCCGTACTTGTGCACCTGGATACCATCCCTGTTCTCCGTGTATACATTGCCACCGATATGGCTGCGCCTGTCAATGACAAGACAGCGCTTGCCGCGCTTCGTAAGCTCACACGCACACACGGCACCGTACAGTCCGGCACCGACAATCAGATAATCATACTTCTTTCTCGCCGCCCGAAGCTTTTCCCTGCGCTCTTCCTTTTTCTGGCGCATCAGCCGTTCCTGCTCCGCCTTGTACGTATCGCAGACTTCCTCTGCCGAACCGATCATGCGCACTTTGCCGCCGTCCAGCCATACCGCGTTTTCACACAGGCTCTTCACAGATTCGATATTGTGAGATACGTACAGCAGCGTCGTTCCTCCCGCCATCATCTGCTGCATACGCTCGTTGCAGCGGCGGCGGAAACGCATGTCACCCACCTCAAGCACCTCATCCACAATCAGAATGTCGGGATTCACCATCGTCGCAACGGCAAATCCAAGTCTCGCCTTCATACCGGATGAGAAGTTCTTGATCGGAGAATCCAGAAATTTCTTCAGGTTTGCAAATTCTACGATCTCGTCAAAATGCTCTTCCATAAATGCCCTGGAATGACCGAGCACAAGGCCATTCAGATAAATATTCTCCCGGGCCGTCAGATTGCCGTCAAAGCCGGCACCCAGCTCGATCAGCGGGGCAATATTTCCGCGCACCTTCACGCTGCCCTCATACGGCTTCAGAATACCGCTGATTGTCTTGAGCAGCGTGGATTTTCCTGAGCCGTTGGCTCCCACCAGCCCCCAGGACTCGCCCTTCTTTATTTTGAAGCTCACATCCTGCAGAGCAAGAAACTCCTGAAACATAAGCTGGTGCTTCGCAAGCTTAATCGCATATTCCTTCAGATTATCCACCTTTTCGCTTGCAAGATTGAACCTGATTTTCAGATTTTCCACTTCTATTGCGTATTCGCTCATTCTCTCCTCCAAATGCGCACCGGCTGCATCATCTCTTCCTCTGAGCAGATATTCACAGCCAGCTTCCTCATAACCGGACATCAGATATACAGTATAAATTTGTCTTTCGTTCTCTGGAAGGACCACGTTCCGATAAACAGCATCAGAAACGCCATAATCCAGCCTCCCCAGAAGATTCTCGGTCCCGGGAACCGTCCATAATAAACAAGATCTCTGAACTGTGCAACGTAATAATACAGCGGATTAAAGACTTTTACCCCAATCCGCAGCCATTCCATCGGCAAACGCTCCACGTCATACATAATCGGTGTCAGATACAGCCAGGCAGTCAGAACAACACTGTAAATATGCTGGATATCTCTGAAAAATACGTTAAGCTGTGCAAGGAAAAATCCAAGGCCGCAGCAGAATAAATAAATCTGTATTACCACAAGCGGTGTCAGAAGCATCTGCCAGTGGAACCGTGCTCCGGTGGCCACCATGACGATCAGAAGCGCTGCCAGCGAAAACACCATATCCACCATGGAGCTGGTCACCTTGGACAGCGTGAAAATGTACTTCGGTACATACACCTTTCGCAAAAGCGGTGCATTTCCCGTCACCGATTTCATCGCGTTGGTCGTGCTGACCTTCAGGAAATCATACAGCATACGGCCGGTCAGCAGGAATACCGGGTAATTCTCAATTTTCTTTCCCAGCAGCTCTGAAAATACAATCGTAAGAACAATCATAGTCAGAAGGGGATTCAGGATACTCCATACATATCCCAGAAAGCTTCTCCTGTATTTCAGCTTCAGGTCTCTCCCCACAAGCTCCTTGATCAGATCCTGATATTTATATAACGTCTTAATCCTGTATTGCAGCAGATTCATCTCATTCCTCCGTATCTTTTATCGTCCTGATTCGGTTAAATATCATAATATTTTAACATATCCACAGTTCCATTTCAACCCGGGAACAGTTGTCCACAAAATTCTGAAAAAAAGGGATTCCCACACACCCCGCGGGAATCCCTTCCTTCTGTTCTGTCATCTGCAATGACCTGCCGTCACATTTCACTCGATACAAATCCGCCCTTCGGATGATCCGTTTTATTTACTTTCGGCAATCCGCTCTCATTCCAGTACATACCCATGCTCTTCTTCCATGTCTGAGATCCGACCAGGAAAAATCCTCCCTGAGCGTCGAGAACATACCACTTTCCTCCGATTTTGACCTGATTCCACTGATGGCTGGGATTGACTGCTTTGCTGTTTGCATGGACGTACCGGCATGGAACACCGATCGCATCACAGAGCGCTTTCATTCCCCTCGCATAGCCGGAGCACTGGGCTTCCCCGTACACCAGAGCGCCCCATGCTGTGTTCGCGCGGTTGTACTGCCAGCCCCTCCATGCATAATCACAGTTTGCGCGGATATAGGAAAATGCTGCCCACGCCTTCTCATAATCACTCATTCCGCTGCGGATAAAATTATCCTTAAAGCTCTGAACTACTCTGCGGACATCAGCCAGCTCACTGCTGCTCAGAGACGGACCGTAGACACTGCCGGAACTGTATGTACCTTTCACAGTCGGATTCTTCAGTTTAACCTTGCACGCCATACTGTAAGCGCTGTAAACCTTCTCTCCGTTCACCTTGCGGTAAGCCCGTATTCTGTACTGATACGTTTTTCCCGATGTCTGCTTTTTCAGAGTCACTGACGTTGCAGAACCTTTTTTGATTATTTTGACGCGCGTCCATTTGCCTCCGGATTTGCGGAAAATCTCGTAGCCCTGTGCTTTGGAAGATTTCTGCCATGAGATTTTGACCGTCGTGTTGGACGATGCATAGCATTTCAGGAGCTCCGGCACAGCCAGTTCCGTCTGAGCGGAAATGATATTGGAGGAAACCGTCATTTCCGACCAGGTGTCATTCAGTACAATCTGGTAATAATAAACGCGTCCGAGCGACAACCCCGTATCACAGAATATGACCTCACCCTCCAGCTCCGAATCCTGCGCATAGCACGTTATTTTCCCATTCACTCCCGATTTTCTCCAGTAAGTTCCGTCGCTGGTCCACGTTCCGGTCAGCAGAACAGAATCAATCTTCTCAAGCTGTCCCCCGGCCGCAGGATCCTGCGCCGCCCGGTAAACATCATAGCTTCCGGATACAGCCTCCGGCAGCTCCGCCAGAAAGCCCACCGTATCCGGACCTAGAGATGCACTCTCCCTGATCACAATCTGTTTCGCCTCTTCCTCCGCAAAAACCGGTATGGTAATACAGAGGCAGAGCAGCATCGCAGCCGCGAGTATCAGATATTTTTTCCCTATGTTCAGATAATCTTTCATAACCATCTCTCCCTCCTGTCAATATGGCCGCTAAAGAACCATTCGCTTCATCAGAATCCCATCTCTTCCCCGATCAGAAATACCTTGATGCGCCCTGCAATGCGGTTGTACCGTGTGACCACAGTGTGAGCACAGATACAGTCTGCACTGAGACATTCTTTGCAGACACCCGTCAGACTGCACGGCGTTTTGAGATTCAGGCGCACAGCGTTTGGCGGTGCGGCGTTCATATGCACACGCTTCATCGCACTCTCCACATCGAGAGCCACCTTATTCATTCCGGCGAGAATCATCACGTGATCCGGACCGTATACAAGCGCAGCGACACGATTACCGTTGCCGTCTGTATTCACCAGCTCTCCGTCCGCTGTAATTGCATTGGCACTCATAAAATAATAATCTGCCCCGAACGCTCTGCGCTCCAGCGCCTTCTTCTCCTCCGGCGATGAGGCAGCACCGCGGTCAATCAGCTCCAGGCCGGAAGCTTTCAGTGCATCCATCATACCTGACTGGGTAAGCGTCATGGAACCTCCCCAGGAAACGGAGGAACCCTCCGGTATCATGGACATGATCTTCTGTACCGCTTCTTCTGCCGTGTCAAAATAATAGCCTTCCATATGGCGCTTCTCCAGCCCCTTAATTACAGAGGCTGCCAGATTCTCATAATACTGTTTCTTTGGTGACATATTTTTCCTCCTCTCCTGCCCCCGCAGTATCACAGGCAATACTTAACTCCGGGAAGCAGTTCTTTTTTAATTGTATATACAACAGTGTAACATATTCTGGGAAAATAGAAAATATACAATTTATTTTGCACCAAACGGGATTTCTGTGTTATACTGAATACACAGTTCTGTATCCACTTTCCGACAACCTGATAGTGAACCGTATACAGAGCGAAAAGTTGTGACGGGAGGGATAGATTATGGCAAAAAAGGTAATAGTAACCATCGGAAGACAGTTCGGCAGCGGAGGTCATGAAATAGGAGAAAAGCTGGCGAAAAAACTGGGAATCAAATTTTACGACAAAGAGCTGATCAAGCTGATTGCAAAGCAGAGCGGCCTGTGCGAGAAGGTTCTGGAGAGCTACGACGAAAAGCCCACCAACAGCCTTCTGTATTCCATCGTAATGGATATTTATCCGTCAGTGATGTATACAGGACCGACTATTGACCAGCAGATCTACCAGGCAAATTACGATACCATCCGCAAGCTTTCAGAGGAATCCTGCGTAATCGTAGGCCGCTGTGCAGATTATATCCTGCGCGATGTTCCGGAGCTGGTAAGCGTCTTTGTACACGCCAGCCAGGATTTCCGCGCCGGACGTGTCGCAGATGAGTATCAGGTTACAGATGCAAAAGCCCGGGAAATGCTCGGCAAGACAGACAAAAAGCGTGCCAGCTACTACAATTTCCAGTCGGAAAAGAAATGGGGCATGGCAGCCAGCTACAATTTATGTCTGGAGAGCAGCTCCATCGGCATCGATGCTTCTGTGGATCTGCTTATCAACTACATTAAAAGCAGAGGTCTTCTGTAAAACACAGAATAAAGCAGCCGGAAAGCATTTTTGAGTGTTTTCCGGCCAGATGCCGCCGGGCCTGACGGCCCGGCGGTATTATTTCAAGATGAACGGACATTATACTATGATATCAGGAGGGACTCCCATGCGGGCAGTTGAACGATTATTGAATTACGTAACGGTGTACACGACAAGTGATGACGACAGTACCACCGTTCCATCCACATCACGCCAGTTTGATCTGGCAAATATCCTTGTAAAAGAGCTGCAGGAGATGGGCGTCACAGACGCACACGTTGACGGTAAATGCTACGTATATGCATCCATTCCGGCCTCCCCCGGCTGCGAAAAAGCCCCGGCCATCGGCCTGATCGCTCATATGGATACGGCTCCCGATTTCTGCGGCGAGCACGTCAGACCGCAGATCATCGAAAATTATGACGGCACAGACGTTGTTCTCGGAGAGAGCGGGCGCGTCCTGACCGTCAGGAATTTTCCGCACCTTTCATCCATGAAAGGACGCACTCTGATCACAACCGACGGAACCACGCTGCTGGGCGCGGATGACAAGGCAGGAATTGCCGAGATTATGACAGTGGCAGAAAAACTGCTTGAGGGCGGCCACCCTCACGGTAAGGTATGCATCGGATTTACTCCGGATGAAGAGGTGGGGCGCGGCGCTGACGAGTTTGACATCGCCCATTTCGGAGCAGATTTTGCTTACACCCTGGACGGTGGGATCGAGACAGAGGTAGTCTACGAGAATTTCAACGCATGCGGTGCATCTTTCGAAATAAACGGTGTCAATATCCACCCTGGCGATGCAAAGGACAAAATGGTCAATGCTTCCAACGTTGCCATGGAAATTCATCAGATGCTGCCGGTCTGTGACCGTCCGGAGCACACAGAAATGTACGAGGGTTTCTTCCACCTGTGCCACATGGAGGGAACGGTGGAGCACGCGAAGCTGGAATACATTGTGCGGGATCACGACGGACACAGCTTTGAATCGCGCAAAAAGCTTCTGCGCCACATCGAAAAAACGGTGAACGAACGCTACGGAGCCGGAACCGTCGTGCTGACCCTCCAGGATCAGTACCGTAATATGGAAGAAATGATCCGTCCATGTCTGCACATGATTGAAAATGTAAAGGCTGTGATCCGCGACATGGGGCTTGATCCGTTTACAGCTCCGGTCAGAGGAGGAACGGACGGTGCACGCCTGAGCTTTATGGGACTTCCCTGCCCGAATCTCGGCACAGGCGGCCATGCATTCCACGGACCATACGAGCATATCACCGCAGAGGGCATGGACACTGCAGTGGACATTGTGCTGAAGCTTCTCGAAAAATACGCAGAATAATCCTGTCAGCCAGCGGCTGATGCAGACAACAAAAGGCTGCCGCAAACAGTTTTCCTCCCGGATTCTGTTCTGCGACAGCCTTATTTTGCGTATCTTTTCATTTATAACTGCAGTTTTCCTGATATACGATTCTATCTGAAATCCTTTGCAAACAGAATAATATAATCATTCTCATCATAACGCTTCTTGCCCATTGACATCTTGCGGAAGAATTTATTGGAATTCTGGATCGCTTTTGATACCATTGCAATCACATCTCCGATAGCCACTTCCGTACCGCTTGCGGAAGCTGCAGAAATCTTCTCATAGAGTGCCTCCAGACCTTCCTCTCCGATGACGTAATCCTGGGCGTTGGCATAAATCTGCCCAAACATTGCCAGTTCCTCGGCAGTATAGACCGGAATATAAATCTGCGCCGTAAATTTCATTGTGAAGCGCGGATGACGCATCAGCAGCTCATGGATATACTGCTGCTCGTCTTCCAGAATAATAATCAGGCCGTCCGTACGGAATTCCATGGCAGTCGTAAGCTGTTCAACCGTATTCGGCTCCAGATCTCCGGCCTCCTCGATAATCAGAGTACCGCCTGCAATCTTCGCGATCGTAGCCGCGATATCCTTGCGGTTCAGATCTGCCGCATAAATCTTCGCCATCTTCATGACCTGATTGCCCTTATCCTGAGCAATCGCCTTTGCCAGATTCATGGCAAGAGTAGTCTTTCCGGAACCATGAGCACCGAAAATCAGAATATTTCCGCTGCGTGAGGTGCGGTCATCTCCCTTGGACTCTGCCTGAATAATCGCATTTGCGATCTGATCCTCCAGAGATTCAATCTCCGTAAAGCCGCTGAACAGCTTTCTGAGATGCTGCGGAATTTTCAGATATTCATCTTCCTCATATTCATCCTCATATACACCATCTTCCGGCTGCTCTGACGCTTCATCGTCCCGGTCACTTTCCGGCAGCCCGCTTCCGTCGTCTTCCGGCTGCTCATCTTCCCAGGTTCCGGCTGACTCATCGCTTCCCGGCAGTTCAATCTCCTCATCGCCGGCCGTACCACTTTCCCAGGCTCCGGCTGACTCACCGCTTCCCGGCAGTTCAATCTCCTCATCGCCGGCCGTACCATCTTCCCGGGTTCCGGCTGCTTCGTCGCTTCCCGGCAGTTCAATCTCCTTATCACCGGCTGTACCATCTTCCCAGGCTCCGGCTGACTCACCGCTTCCCGGCAGTTCAATCGTCTCATCTTCCGACATCCCGGATGACCCGTCAGCCATTTCCTTTTCAGGAACTCTGGCTGCTTCCTCTGGTAAAATGTCATCCTCTGAATAACTGTCTTCCTCCGGAGCAGCTGCGTGAACTCTTCTGGAAATCTCCTCCGTCGGAATCCGGATCGTCTTCTCCGCAAGAATCTCCTTGCGTGCAGCCTCCATCAGTTCTTCCTTTGTATTGAAAATTCTGCGCGTCTTGCCAAGATCATCCTCCTCCGAGTACGTCGGAAGCGCGCTCTTATTTCTCAGAAGCTTCTCGGGATTATTTGTATAGCGCAGAGCCTCCCTCTGCATTTCCGTCAGCTCATCTGCAGCTGCGGCAGTCACTGATCTCAGAGAGCGGTTTTCCACATCCTGCTCCTCCTCAGTCTCTTCCTCCTGCGGGGAAACCGGTGCCTCCTGCTGTTCTGCAGACAGCTGTTTCGCTGCCTCCCTCTCGGCTGCCGCCTGACGCTCCGCCTCGGCCATTTTCTGTGCCTGCATTGCCTCAGCCGCAATCTTTTTGCCCTTCTCTCCCATGGAAAGAAGAATGTCATCAATGGAAAGCTGTGCCGCTGCCTGCTCCTCAGGCTCCGGAACTGTCAGCTTCTGGATATTCTGGATCTTTGATTCCACGACAGCCGGAATATCATCTTCATTTTCCTCTGTCCGCTTCACAACACCTGAGATGATTTTGCGCATGCTCTTCGCAAGCTCCACCTTCAGATCCCTGTCATCTGTCTCTGCAGCCTCCTGCACCGGTTCTGCAGTCTGATCATCCTGACCGGCAGGTGATGAAACTGCTGCCGACACTGCTTCTTTGTTAATCGGCTTCGTATCGCCAAGAGATACTGCGGAATCATCCGTCTGCTGCAGACCGTTCAGTGCATCGAGCCTTGCAGCCTCTTTGTCCAGCTCAGCCTTGCGGGCAGCAATCTCTCCCGCAATGGACTTCTCTGTCTCGGCCATAATAGATTCTGCGATCACTTCCCCGTCCGTGCTCTCCACGTTCCGGATAATATTGTCCTCCTCCGGCTCGTCCAGATAGTCCTGCTGTGCCTCCTCCTGCAGACAGTCATCATAGATCTGCTGCTGCTTCGGCGTCAGCGACGTGTAGCGCCTCTTCAGCTCCAGTGCCTTCAGCACGTATTTTCCGCTGTGGAACCACAGCACAAGATCATCGCACGCCGCGAAGCACTTCTGCATCTGTCCTGCCTGCTGATACAGTTTTGCAAGCTCATATGCCCATTTTTCCGTATACTCCTGGCCCAGATATTCCTCCAGAATGGCGATCAGTTCCTCCACAGAGCTGCCTCTGCCGCGGTAAATCATATATTTCAGTATGTAGCGGTTGTTATCGTGGGGAGCAGCCTGCACATACTCTGTGTAGTATTCAAGTGCCTCATCGTACTGCTTCAGCGCCGTCGTCACTTCAACGAGACGGTAAAGAACCGTTCTGCCCATCGGCGATTTGCGGTAAGCGCGCACCAGCAGCTTCTTGCTGTCCTCCAGTCTCCCCGATGCCTCGTAAATTTCGCTGATCAGACAAAGAGTCCTGACATTCCTGACTCTTCTCCAGTCAATCGTATCCGCAAGACTCGCGGCCTCCTCGTAATCTCCCTGATCAACCAGCTTGTCTATCTCCTCCAGCTTAAGGTTGTATTCATATTTATCCAACTCTGTCACCTCATTGTAACTTGATTATTTCATGTATCTGCATAATGACTTCATTTTAGTGTACCATACCTGTATTTTCTTGTCAAAAACAACCTGTCGTAAAATTATGGATTTTGTCAGTTACAGTTCAGCCATGCAGTAAAATGAAAAGCCAGACCGTGCAGATTCATCTGCAAAGGGCTGGATTTTCATTTTCTGTGATGTGCGGAACGCACATCAGCCACAGACAGGAGCTGCGTAGCAGTGTACAGCCTGCGCAAGCAGGCGGTCTGTGGCCTGCATGGCGTGACACGCGAACAGTAACACATGAAAAGCCAGACCGTGCAGGTTTACCGCCCCAATCGTTGAAAACCATCTGCCGATATGCTAAAATGTACCTGATTCAGAGCACTGACTTTTCTGAAATCTGATCAGAATATTTTTACTGAGGGAACGACCACCATGAACCATTATGATATAACCGTAATTTATGCACACCACAATACCTCCCCGGCAGACAGCGCGGGATTTCCCGACCAGACACTGCCCGGCAGTCGTATCCAGCTTCTTCCGGTACAGGAGGATGATCCGTACGAAACACACAGGCATGCTCTGGAACGGATGTCTGACGCCGGGGGCCGTTATACAGTTTTACTGGATGAAGGGGATCAGTTTGACCGCCATTTTCTGGAGCATATGCTGGAAAAGGCAGAAAAAAATGATGCCGCATTCGTGATGCCTTCTCTCATTTTCCGGCACATGCAGCGGCCCATGGAATACTTCTCACTGAAAGAGCACAGGGACATCATGATCGATGCAGGCGGCACACCGCACGTGTTTCCCATTGATCTCCAGGGACTTCTGATTCCCACGGCGAAGCTGAAGGAAGCGCTGCGCGCAGCCGCAGGACTGCCGGAGACGGAAAAACAGGTGCTGCTTTTTCTGCTGCGTCAGAATCCGCATTTCCTGTATGCCGGTACGTGCCCCGTTACCTACTCCCTGGCAAAAGAATGCAATGCTCAGTTTGATATCCGCTGTATGACCCACGAATGGTACTATGAGCCTTTTGAGCAGTTTCTGCTCCCGCTCCTTCGCGAAGAAGCGCAGCACCGAAGCTCCGTCTATCCGCTGGTTCAGTACCTGGCGCTTTACATGATCCGTATCCGTTTTTTCTCCAACAGGGACAACAAAAACAAGCATGTGCTTCCCCCGGAGGAAGTTCCTGCATACGTGACCTTTCTTTCAGGCGTCCTTCAATATATTGATACAGAATCTATTGCCTGCCAGGATGTCAATACGGCGCTCTGCGCCAATCATACATGGCTGCTTGAGCTGCGCATGAAGAAAAACGATCCGACGTATTATCCGGAGCTTTCCTGCAGGGAAAAATCAGTTGTCCTGATGAGTGACGGCTGTGAATTCTGGGATATGCAGAAGTTCCAGGTGCGTATCAATCTGATGAACTATGAAGACGGAAAGCTGACCATCGACGGCTTCTATACAGATGTCCTGTCCGAAGACACGGCCTCCGTATGTGCCCGGTTCGGCAAAACACTTTATCCGCTCACCTACAACAAACGGTATTCTCTGATGAAATACTTTGGAGTATCTTTCTCCCGCATGAAGACCTTCCATGTGGAAATTCCCGTGGGGGACGCTTCCGGCGACCGGATTCTGACATTCGTGCTGTGTGCCGGTGGAAAAGAATACACTCTGGATTTCGGATTCCCGTCCAGTACAAGCCGTTTTGCCAAGGACTTCACATTCGGCTACTGGCGTTTCGGGAAATATCTGGCATTCTGGAACTGGCAGGGCATTCACGTTGTTCCCGCCAGCAAGCTCCTTGTGCTGAAAAAGGAGCTGGGACTGTGGCTGCAGATGTGGAAAAAGAAAGACGGCGCATACCGCGACCTGATACCGCTTAAGGTGGTCAATTTTCTGCTGCGTCCCTGTTTCAAACGGCAGAAAATCTGGCTGTTTCTCGACAAAATTTACAAGGGAGGCGATTCCTCCGAGTACATGTACCGGTACGCTGAAAAACAGCAGGACGGCATCCGGAAATATTATCTGCTGGACGAATCTTCCACTGATTACGCCCGCATGCGCAGGGAAGGATATCGTCCTCTGAAAAGAGGCTCTTTAAAGCATCATCTCATCTTTCTGAATGCGGATCTGGTGATCGCTTCCAACTCCACGGTTTTCGCATTCAACGATTTTACATTTGAGCGTTCGCTTCCGATCCGGGGCGATACGCACTTCGATGTGGCCTGTGTCCAGCACGGCATGTCGGTTCAGAAAATTGCCATCGCACAGCAGCGACTGCGCGACAATACGCGACTGTATTTCTGTGCATCCAAGTATGAGATTGAAAACCTTTCCAAACCGGTCTACGATTATGAGGGTTACGATGCACTGAAACTGACCGGAGTACCGCGCTATGACGGCCTGAAGAACCGGGCACAGAAAATTATTCTGATCTCTCCGACCTGGCGCATGAACTCCGCCCTTCCGATCAGCAAAAGCGAGGGCTTCTCCCGGGATTACAATCCGAACTTCCGCGAGACGAACTACTACAAAGTATACAACAGCCTTATCAACGATCCGAAGCTGCTGGAAGCTGCCCGCCGCTACGGCTACCGCATTCAGTACGTGCTTCATCCCATCGTCAGCCCGCAGGCAGAGGATTTCACCAAAAATGACCTGGTGGAGATTATCCCTTCCATCGGAGATATGAGCTACGAAAAAATTTTCTGCGAAGCAGCGCTGATGGTGACCGACTTCTCAGGCGTGCAGTTTGACTTTGCGTACATGCGTAAGCCTGTCGTATATCTGCATCACCACGATATTCCGCAGCATTACGAGGAAGGAACCTTCCATTACGATACCATGAGTTTCGGGGAAATCTGTCACACAAATGAAGAGCTGATTGAGGTGCTGTGCGAATATATGAAGAACGGATGTGTCATGCCGGAGATGTACCGCAGCCGTGCCGATGACTTCTTTGAGTTTTCCGACAACCACAACTGCGAGCGTATCTATCCGATTATGCTTGAGTACACAAACAGGCGCCGCTCCCGCGGGGACATTTAGGGGATAATACACATAAAACAGGGGATGGTGTGTTCTACAGCATCCCCTGAATATATTTTATTCTGTTGTTTTTAATTTTATTCTTCTATATTTTATTGGAGAGTTCTTTTTCCTGTTTTATTTATAAAAGAGAAGATTTATTTCTTTACACAAATCCTGCTTTTTATAAACCATGTGGCTTTTGGAATCATCTGGCTTTCGATTCATTCTTTTTTCTCTGAATCATCTATTTAAATATCAACACTTTAAATCTGTACGGCTTTTTCATTTTTACTCTGTATATTCTGGAATATTACTTCAGTTCATCATGTATTTACATTTATCACTTTCAGGCTGTCAGAAATCCTTCTGAGATATATACGAAAGTATTTGAATACTGCCGGTATATTTTATTCTACTGATATTCTGGAATCCATGTCTCAGCGGATATTTTTATTCTTACATCTCAAATTTCCATTCAATCAATATCTGGTAAATTCTATGCTACGAATTTTTTATCTTCGCGGACAACTCTTTCATTCCTGTCTCTGACTTTTTATTTTCCTGAACAGATATGATATACAGTTATTTTTCTTTATCTGCCGTCTCTTATACTTTGCCAGCTATCTGATTTCCTAATTTTTTAATTGGCAAAACCTTTCTTTGAAAAATCCTGTCAAAAATACTCTTTTAAGAAATATAAAACGTTTTGCTGATAACGTCTTTCTTTTGTCCTGTGATCCTTCTGGTTCTCTTTTTATTATTCAGATATCAATCATTCACTGATTTTATTCTTAATAATAAGAAGATGCTTCATCTGGTATCATCTCTCTGACTTTTACGAACCTGCGAGTTCGTTATTCTTCCACTCTACCGGGATAAATGTGCTTTATCAGCAGATTCTTTCTCTCTCCAATTACCGTTTTTCTACGATGATATTCGAATCAGTTCTGATAAAGGTCTTTTCTACAGGAAACATTTATCCTGCCACATGTAGTTGTAAAAGAATGTGACACTGCGTCCACTGGAATCGACCTCCTATCCTTTCATATTTTCATTGTCTATAGGTTTATCTATAGGAACAACAAATGTTTTGTTGATGGTGTAATCATAACAGATGTCTTTTGATTTGTCAATACTATTTTGAAATATTTTTCAAATTATTTTTTATCATCTTTTTGCATTATTTATTCACTATTAATTTATTTAATTAAATATATTTTTCAGATAATTTATTCTATTCCGACATCATATCCAATTCCTGGATGCAGGAAATCCGCCTGTAAAAACCAAAGCTTTCTATACGATAAAAAACACCCTGATATGCGGCACTGTACCTCATACCAGGATGTCCTTCTCTCTGTAAAACTGTTCTTTACAACTCACCACCTATGAGGTGGGAATCTTATCTTCTTTCAGGATAAACTATTATGCAGCCACAGTTATTTCACACGGTTGTAGTTGATCAGGCAGCCGTCAAGAATGATCTGACGCTCATCGTCTGTCATCTCTCCGAGACGCAGTGTAAACGGCTTCAAAGTCCCGTCCTTCACCACATACGCCGGTATCTCTGTCGCTTTGTTCTGTACTGCCATGCGGATACCGGGCACGAACAGGTATTCCCTGTTTGTAAACGGAAGCTCACCTTCGTCGATCAAAAACGGAAGCATGCCCCAGTTGATCAGGTTGGAACGGTAACGCTTCGTAGCATAGCTGTTGGCAATATTTGCCCAGCCTCCCAGTACCTTCTGGCAGGATGCCGCCTGCTCACGGGCGGAGCCGTCTCCCGGCTTCACAGCAAAAATCGTACTGCCGACACCTGTGTTCTGTGCATTTACGTCACCCCAGGACGTTCTGACTGCTTCGATAACAGGCGCAAGCTCCGGAAGGGCATTCTCCATGCTCTCTCCTGCTTCTCTCGCTTTCTCGGCCTTCTGAACTTCTTTTGCGAGGCCCACATACGCCGGATCCTTTCTCGACAGGGCAAACTCTGCCAGACCAAGAGGATTGGAGCGGTAAGAAGACGTCTCTCCGGACGGAATCAGCTCATCCGTCGTCGTCACAGGATCATGGATTTCGGATACCACCTTGAGAATCAGATTCTCCGGAAGCTCGCACATTGCCGGCCAGTCTTTGATATTCGGACCGAATTTGATCTCCACGGACGGATCTGCCACACCTTTGCTGTCGAAGACACGGTTCGCATAAATGCTGCTGTCAAAGAAGTATTTCGGTTTTCCATAATTGACATCAATATCGGTAGCCGCCGTCAGATAGCCTTTGTTCGCCGCTGTCGCCGCGATGGAACGTGCATCCATCAGCGCAACGGATGCAATCTGTCCGCTCTGCAGCTTGGAGCCTTCGCGGTTCGGGAAGTTTCTCGTGGAGTGGCGGATACTGAACGCGTTGTTTGCCGGCGTATCGCCTGCGCCGAAGCACGGACCGCAGAACGCCGTCTTCACGATGGCTCCGCTCTGGATCAGGTCTGCCAGTCTGCCGTTTTTGGCCAGTTCCATGTAAATCGGTGTACTTGCCGGGTATACGCTCAGCGTAAACTCGTCGGAACCGATAAATTTTCCTTTCAGGATATCTGCCGCATCACAGATATTTTCAAAACCGCCGCCCGCACAGCCTGCAATAATACCCTGATCCACATACAGTCTTCCGTCACGCACCTTGTTCTTCAGCGTGAAATCTACCGCACCGTCAAGGCTGACCTGAGCGCGCTTCTCCACATCGTCGAGAATATCCATCAAATTTGCATTCAGCTCCTCGATCGTGTATGTATTGCTGGGATGGAACGGCATTGCAATCATCGGACGGATCTCACTGAGGTCCACATAAACCATTCCGTCATAATATGTCACTGCTCCCGGATTCAGTTCTTTGTAATCTTCACTTCTTCCGTGGATTTCATAGAATTCCTTAATTGTGTCATCTGTCTTCCAGATGGAGGAAAGACATGTGGTCTCCGTCGTCATAACATCGATGCCGATACGGAAATCAGCACTCAGATTCTCAACACCCGGTCCCACAAACTCCATCACCTTGTTGTTTACGTAACCGTTGGCAAATACAGCACCGATAATCGCCAGTGCAACGTCCTGGGGACCAACGCCCGGAACCGGCTTGCCTGTCAGATAAATGCCGATTACTGACGGCATGTTGATATCGTAGGTCTGGCCAAGAAGCTGCTTTACAAGCTCCGGTCCGCCCTCACCCATGGCCATCGTGCCCAGTGCGCCGTATCTCGTATGGGAGTCGGAACCGAGAATCATCTTTCCGCCGCCTGCCAGCATTTCACGGGCGAACTGATGAATAACTGCCTGATGAGGCGGAACGTAAACTCCGCCGTATTTCTTTGCACATGTCAGGCCGTACATATGGTCATCCTCATTGATTGTACCGCCCACTGCACACAGAGAGTTATGACAGTTCGTCAGCACGTACGGCACCGGGAATTTCTCCAGCCCCGACGCTCTCGCCGTCTGGATAATGCCGACAAAGGTAATGTCGTGAGAAGTCAGCTTGTCAAATTTGATACGGAGCCTGTCCATATTTCCGGATGTGTTGTGGTCCTTCAGAATCGACCAGGCAATGGTGTTTTCTGCCGCCTCTTCCTTTGACGGCACCTGGCTCATTTTTGATTCCAGAATCTTCTGTGCATCCTGGCCGTCCTCGACAATCTCTGATCCGTTCAGAAGATACACACCGTTTTCGTACAGCTTAATCATAATATTCTCCTCCTTAATATAATGAAAGACTGTTGCAGAACAATGATCGCCTTCTAATCATCCGTTCTGCGACAGCCTCTATGCATTTTTTCATACTCAGCCATCTGATCCGCAGCCGGATCTTTCAGCCTCTTTTTCCGGGATAACGCTTATCCTATGCGCAGACGGAATTTCTGCGCTTCTTTTTCGCTGTTTACCCGCTCAATCTCTGCGCCGAGGCTTCTGAGCTTCTCCTCAAAATCCTCATATCCGCGCTGAATATAAATAATATCATCAATGGTAGTGACACCCTCCGCAGCCAGCGCTGCGATCACAAGCGCCGCTCCTGCACGGAGATCCGGTGCACTGACACGTGCTCCTGAAAGCTTCTCCACTCCGCTGATAATTGCCGTATTGCCCTCAACCCGGACAACTGCACCCATCCTTGTAAGCTCATCCATGTATTTGAAACGGTTTTCAAAAATACTTTCTGTGACGATGCTTGTCCCGCGGGCAAGTGCAAGTGTAACACCGATCTGCGGCTGCATGTCAGTGGGATATCCCGGATACGGAAGTGTCTTGACATTTGTGCTGCGCAGCCGCTTGGATGCCACAACGCGCACCGCATTGTCAAACTCCTCCACCTCACAGCCGATCTCCAGCAGCTTCGCCGTCGTCGCCTCAAGATGCTTCGGGATAACATTTTTTACCATGACATCGCCCTTCGTGGCTGCCGCAGCAAACATAAAGGTACCTGCCTCAATCTGGTCCGGAATAATCGAATACTCCGTCTTATGGAGCTTCTGGACACCGCGGATACGAATCACATCCGTCCCCGCGCCCTTGATATTGGCTCCCATGCTGTTCAGGAAATTCGCCACATCCACTACGTGAGGCTCGCGGGCACAGTTTTCGATAATCGTGTAGCCCTCAGCCATGGAAGCGGCCATCATGATATTGATCGTCGCACCGACCGAAACCGTGTCAAGGAAAATATGGCTGCCGTGAAGATGGTCAGCCTGCGCAATGATAAAGCCGTTGCGGATCTTTACCTCCGCACCCAGCGCCTTAAAGCCTTTGATATGCAGGTCGATAGGTCTGCTGCCGATATTGCATCCGCCGGGAAGCGGAACCTCAGCCTTCTTATATTTTCCGAGAAGAGCTCCGATCAGATAGTAGGATGCTCTGATCTTTTTGATATATTCGTAATCTACACTGACTTCCCCGATGTGCTCACTGTTCATCATAACCGCATGCTTTGTAATACGCTCCACGCGGACACCGATGCTCTCCATCGCTTCGAGAAGAACATTGATATCTCTTACATCCGGCAGATTCTCAATCAGTACTGTATCATCTGTCATTATTGCAGCTGCAAGGATACCGAGAGCTGCATTTTTCGCACCGCTGATCTCAACTTCGCCTACCAGCGGATTGCCTCCTCTGATAATATACTGTTCCATAAACACCTCTGCTATTCTGTATTTATACTCCCTGACAATCCTTTACTGTCCCCTCTCACAGCAGGAATGCCCCAGTTTCCTGAGTATCTCTCTCCTCAGAGATACTTCTCCCTTGAACAAAATCAGTACCAGTATACCACATTCTTGTCATTTGTAAATAAAAATTAACCATTTATACATTTTTCAGTAATATTGTACACTCCTTATTTTCTGCGCCTCACGCTGTAGCCAAAGCTGCCGATTTTTTTGCCGAGCCCGAAATATTCTCCATGTGAATATACCATCAGCCCGGCTTTATTCAACTGAAATTTGCCGTTTTCATCGAGATACCGGCTGTCAATATCCACACCTTCCACCTCTGCCACAAACATGTGGTGGGAGCCGAGCTCCAGCACCTGCCGGACGCGACATTCGATATTGACAGGACTTTCCTCAATCAGCGGGGCCGACACATGGACTGATTTTCCCGGCGTCAGGTGCATTTCACGGAATTTGTCCACATCTCTGCCGGAACGCACGCCGCAGTAATCCGTCGCCCTCACCAGTCTCTCCGTGGTGAGATTGACCACAAACTCGCCGGTCTCCCTGATAATATCGTAGGAATACCGCTCTGGACGCACAGAAATCGATATCATGGCGGGAGAACTGCATATTGTCCCGGCCCAGGCCACAGTAATAATATTGGGCTTCTCCCCGGGACTCTGACAGCTCACCATAACCGCCGGAAGGGGATACAGCATATTGCCTGCTCTCCAGCTCTCTCTGCTCATACTTTTCCTCCGTTCTCAGATCTCCGTAATCCCGCAGGTGCGGGTATCATAAATTCAGGAATGCCATCACATTTTTACCGTGAAGGGCGTTGCTGTGAACAAATCAGACCATCACACTCCCGTCATCTGGCTGATCGCCATCATGAATGACGGCACAAGCTGCTTCTTCCGGGATACAACACCCGGAAGAATGGCGCTGTTATGATCCAGCGTCCGATGGAATGCTTCCTCCACCACATACTCAGCATCCTTGCCGTAGCAGAGCAGCTGTGTTGACTCCTCCACGATATTCGTCAGCATAAAACATATCATGTCCATTTCGTGGGTCTCATATACCTTATTAATATAGGGCAGAAGACGGTTCCTGATGTTTTCCAGCTCTTCCCCGCTCATGGAAGTAATCTGCCCGATTCCCAGGTTCAGATCACCGATCTCAAATTTCTTAAAGTCCTGATAAAAGATTTCCTCCGCCGTTTTGGATGCCAGATCGCTGCCTGCCGCAAACATCTCCTTTGCGTACTGCTCACACTCGATTCCGGCAATTTTGGCCAGATTCTGCGCGGCATTGACATCGAAGGACGTGCACGTGGGTGACCGGAACATCAGCGTATCAGAGATGACTGCGCTGCACAGAAGACCTGCAATATCCTGCGGGATCTCAACCTGCTGCTCCCGGAACATCTGGTAAACGATCGTCGCCGTACTTCCCACCGGCTGGTTGCGAAAATATACAGGTGACATGGTCTCAATGGAGCCCAGTCTGTGATGATCGATAATCTCCATAATCTCGGCATCCAGCACATTGTCAACTGCCTGGGATACCTCATTGTGATCTACCAGGATCAGGCCTCTCTTGCGCACACCGAGAAGGTTCCGCCTGGAAATCATGCCTATGTAGTAGCCTTTTTTATCGAGAACCGGAAAATCACGGTAACGCTTTCTCGACATCGTCTCCCGGATGGACTCCGTATAATCGGACAGACGGAAGGTCATCAGATTATCCTTGCGCATGAAAAATTCCACCGGCATGCTCTGGTTGATCAGACGCGCTACGGCGTATGTATCCAGCGGCGTCACGATAATCGTACAGCTGTGCTCCTCTGCAAGCCGTTTGATCGTTCTCGAGACGGGTGCCCCGAGACAGACCACAATGCAGCCCGCCTGCATTTCAATCGCGCAGAGCTGCGACTCGTAACGGTTGCCGAGAATTACCATATCATGCTCTTCGATATAATTTTCCATGACATCCGGGTTTGCTGCCGCGATGACCACCTTGCCCTGGTCGAAATATCCGTTCTCATCTCCCACAATCATTTCCGCGTCCAGCGTCTCGAGAATGTTCCGGTACGGTGTCCTGGCCCTCGCCACAATCGCACTATCATACTCACCCATGTACGATTTTGCAATATCATTGATCGTAATCAGACCGTCGATCTGATTCTGCTCATTCGTAATCGGAAGTGTAAACACATTCTGAGTCGTCATCAGCGTCCATGCCTTTTTCAGCGAAATATCGCTGCGGACACCCGGCACTTTCCGGATCTCCATATCCTTCACACGTGTTCCGATATTCTCGAGAAGACGCGGCGTCTTCACATGAAACCGCTCCAGAACGTACTGTGTCTCCACGCTGAGCTGACCGGCTCTCACCGGCCGGTAGGTAAACTGACTGTTTCCCATCTGATTTTTCAGATATGCGTAGGAAATAGCGGAACAGATCGAGTCCGTATCCGGATTCTTATGTCCTACCACACAGACTGTGCGCTTCGACAGCTCCGGATTGCCAAGACCCGCCTCATCCTTCTTTTCCTCTGTTTTACTGAATTCTTCCCGGTTCTCCATGTTTCCTTATCTTATCCTCCAGTATTTCCGTAGTCCCCGACCACCACTTAATGCTCTGCGCATTTGAAGTGGGGGACTTACTTGATTCGGTTAAGCGATTTCCAGCGCAATCTTCATCATGTCATGGAAGCTGGACTGACGCTCTTCGGAGGTCGTCACCTCTCCCGTCACAAGGCTGTCGGAAATTGTACAGATGGCAAGCGCGTTCTTTCCGGTGCGCGCTGCATTCATATACAGACCTGCCGCCTCCATTTCACACGCCAGCACACCCATTTTCTGCCATGCTGCCATTGCATCCGGATTATCCGAATAGAATACATCGGAGGATACAATATTTCCCACTTTATATCTCACGCTGCCCATTGCCTTTACTGCATCGACTGCCTTTTGAAGCAGCTCATACGAAGCAATCGGGGCAAACGTTCCCGGAAGACGATACTGCGCCGCAAAATTTGAATCGGTGCATGCTCCCATTCCGATGACCACATCGCGGATCTTCAGATCAGGATGCATGGCCCCTGCAGTGCCGATGCGGATAATATTATCCACATCATAGAATTTAAAAAGCTCGTAAGAATAAATGCCCATGGACGGCATACCCATGCCGCTTGCCATAACAGACACCTTTTTCCCGTGATACGTTCCTGTATATCCGTTGACTCCACGGACATTATTTACAAGAACGGCATCCTCCAGATACGTCTCTGCAATATATTTCGCCCGAAGCGGATCGCCGGGCATCAGAACAGTTTTTGCAAAATCTCCCGGATTTGCGGAGATATGCGGTGTCGGTGTTGTACTCATACGTATTCCCCCTGTCTTAATATTTTTCTTCATAACTATATATCTATCTGCTATTTTACTACAAATACGGCTCAAAGGAAACTGCTTTTTCCTGCGATTTCCTGTCCATTGTGTTTTATTACTATATTTTTTCCTGTTCTTATAAAATTCCTCTGTGCATTTCTGATAAAATTATCCCGATTTCATTTTTATTTTATGTCATTTTTACTATAAGTTCACATTTTATTCATATTTTGTTCATATTTCAATGTTATATTATAATCAGTTCTTGAGAGGTATTCTCAAACATATGCTGTAGTGTCTTCATTACGCATATTGATAAATTTTTTCATAATAGCCTCCGGTGTACCAGACGCCGGGGGCACTCCTCATTTATGGGACTTTTCTGCCGATATTTCCTTTCCCCGTTTTCTGTATTTCTTGCCGCTATGAAAAAGTGTACTTCGCACATCTTCACAAATTTACAGAATAAAAAAAGGATACCGCCTCCCGACATCCTGCGCCGGTCTGCTGCATCCTCTTTTACTTTTATCTATTTTTGTCTGCCTGAAAGATCAGCCTTCTTCCAGCACCTGTATTTCCAGGTAATCAAACTCTATCTCTTCTATAAAGCTGTCCTGATAAAATCTCGCCCTGCTGTGCCTCTTGAAATCAGCAATATTGACATCCAGCCAGATCGGTTTTCCCAGATCAAAGACGTGACAGATTTCATCCAGCGCATGAAAAATTTTATGAGTTCTCGTATCGTCGCTGCCGTCCTCGATCACCGTATCACGCAGCATGCGGTTGTCCTTCCAGATTTTTCCCCATAAACGGAACATAGATGCCCTACCTCCTTCCAACTACTGCCTCAGAGGACCAGAATCCCCGATCACATCTCAGTTCAGGAATTCATACACCATCGATGACAGCCCTCTGATCCGCTCGATCGCCTGCTCCTTGCTGCCCCAGTCACTTGAAAGAACAACAAGAATATAATCACAGTTCTCCCCGTAAATAATTGCGGCGTCATTTTCTGTCGTGTCCATCTCGCCCGTCTTGTTTCCGCAGAGCACGCCCTCCGGCAGGCCGGCCGGTATCTTGTAGCGGGTATTCTGGGCCAGAAGCATGTCCTCGATCTCATTGCTGACGCTGCGGTTCACCCATGCCCTGCGGTAAATATCCTCCAGCAGCTTTCCGCAATCCTTCGCAGATACCTGGTTATAATTCCCGGTACCCATAACAGTGGCCGGATCATTGAAACCGTTATACTCCACAGTCATATCACTGAAACCATACTCCCGGATAAATTCATCCACCTGTGCAATTCCCCGCTCATAGTTTTCTTCTCCCAGCAGATACAGAAGGCGGTTGGAGGCTTCGTTGTCGCTGTATGTGATCATCTCACGGATGAAAGACATCAGCTCATCGCTGCGCTCCAGTTCACCGGCCTCAATGGCCTTGTAAACTGTCCCCATAATAAACAGCTTCATAACGCTGGCTGACTTCATCGGTCTGTCATTGATCACAAAGCTCTCATCGGTACCAAGATTTTTGACATACATGGACCACTCTCCGGAATATTCTGAAATTGCTGTCTCCATCATTGTCTGCAGTGTGGACAGAGATTCCCTGCCTGGCTCCCCATCCGGATCCTCCAGGACTGCATACAGCTCTGCGGCACGTTCCAGCTTCCATGCGGCAAAATCCGTACCTGCATAAAGCTTCTCCACCGGTGACTGTGTGACTGTCATCGGAATCCGGAAGTCCTTACCGAGTACACAAAGAGCGTTTGCAAGGCGCTGCTCCAGTTCCTCCATGGATTCTGTTTCGGTCTCAGTTTCAGTCTGAGTCTCCGCCTCACTGTCTGATTCGCTCTCCGTCTCACCGGCAGTCAATGTACCTGATTCCTCCTGCCCAGTACCCGCCGACTGCGCACTGTGAGAAGAAGCTTCCCGCGCAATTTCCGGGCCGTTCAGCAGAATTCCTGCAATGATAAACAGACACATCAGCAGGATTTCCGTCCTGTTTCTTCCGTAATTTTCTTTTATCTTTTCAATCGTCTCTTTCATGATCCCTCCGACAGTGTAAAAAACGGCAGATACCGGTTTTTCTTTCCGAGAATATAATTGTATTCCAGGATATTGTACTCATTGATCTTCTCATAATACGGCGATGTCTCATCCTGCAGCTCATAAAAACTGTCCTCGCTGTCCCAGTAGCCAAGGGCATTCAGCACAGGGATTTCCCGACTCATCTCCAGCAGATACTCCTGATAACCGGTCAGCGGCAGCTCCAGCCTGTCCGCAACGATACTGTACAGATAATTCAGGCTGGTCTTTTCTATTACCTCTTCTTCGATATCATAATTCGCCCACAGCACGAAAGGAACCTTGTACTTCTCCATCAGCTCCTCGGTCGTACAGTCCTCTTCCCTGCCGATCAGATGCTCATACGTGGTATCTCCGAGGCTTGGCTGGTGATCGCCGAACATCAGGATTGCCACAGGCTCATCCACTGTCTTAAAATACTGGACGAGACTGCGGAACATCTCATCCGACGAACGGATCAGATTCACATACAGCTCCGTCTTCGTCCGGTCCACATCGCTGTCAATCACTTTGATGGAATCATCCACCCCCTTAGAATTAGAATTGGAGGCTGTATATCCGCCGTGATTCTGCACCGTGACATTATAGCAGAAAAATGGCTGATCAGAGTCACTGCGCTGCGCAAACTCGCTGATGATACGTTCTGCGACCGTCCTGTCTGAAATATAGCTGCGGATGTATTCCGGATCTTCAAAATCATCCCTCGTATAATATGTATCAAATCCAATCTGCGGATAAACGATATTTCTGCGGTAGTTCGTTCCCCGGTACGGATGGATCGCCATTGTCTCATAGCCTTCGGATTTAAGCTGTGATGCAACCGACGGCATCTCTCCACGCACAAACAGATTGAAACCCACCGAAGATGCAGGCAAAAAGCCCATCGTATTGCCCGTGAGAAACTCATACTCCGAATTCGGCGTATTTGCCCCGAAAATAGAAACGTAAGCCGTTCCCTTTACCGTGTTCTCCGTCAGGCCGTGAATGAAGGGCATACAGTCATCCGACAGGGAAAGACCATCTCCGATGTCTGTGTAATCTGCAAAAGATTCATTCATAATCACAATGAGATTCGGTGTGACTGATGTGCCCGCCGCCGCAGTCTGCGTCCCGTCCGCATCACCGCCTGTTATACCGGCGCCTGCTTTCTCCGCATCACCACCCGCTATACCGACGCCTGCGGTATCCGCATCACCACCCGCTATACCGACGCCTGTGGTATCCGCATCACCACCTGCTACACCGACGCCTGCTTCCACTGCATCACTGCCCGTTGTACCGGCGCCTGCTTCCTCCGCATGATCCTTCAGATACGGCCTGGCAATCTCCTGTACTTTCTCCACGGAATACCCCTCCGGCTTGTCCACCGAGAGATAGAATCCCGTACACAGTGTCGTAAACAGCATATCGAACTGCTTATACCTGAGCTGATGCGTAAATCCCTCCGATTTGATATCGTGCTCCTGCAGGAAATCGGTTCTGCAGCAGATATAATAATACCCGAAACCTGTCACTATACACAGCGCAAGTATTGCAGTCCTCAGAGCAGGGTGCGCCATCCGTCCGCCCCGCAGCTTCATGCTTATGGCACAGATGGCGAATGTGAGCATCAGCTCCATCACCATATACCAGTCAGGCTCATACGTATACTCTGACGCTACGGTCATCGCAGTCTTTACGGAAAAGAGATCGGCTGCCGAGAGCGCCATTCCGCGAAAGGAAATCACGAAGCAGTTAGCAATGCCGAGCACAGCCACCGCCACGGCACTGATTATAACAGAAAAGCGAATGCTTCCGGTCAGACCGAACATCAGTCCCTGTACCAGATACAAAAATACAAATGTAAATATCAGCGCAATTTTATTCAGCTCATAAAAATTAATACTGAATTTATCCGCATTCAGATAAAGAAGTGAAAAATATATGGCAAAGGGAGCTGCAAAAAACCACGCCCATGAGAGGCGGCGGTTCACTGCATCGCTCAGCCTGTTCGGCTTCAGCACAAACACAATCAGAATCAGAGACAGCGCGGCAATCAGATACGTGCGTCTGCTCTGCAGAATCGAAATGTGATCCTGTCCCGCATACAGATCAGGATGAATACAGTAATAGGCCAGCATTGCTCCTGCCATGACCGCCGCCATTGCCCGGCATATGGCTCTTCCGTGCCCCGGCTGCTTCAGTCTCTCAGCCAGTGCAGACATTTCGTTTCTCTCCTCTTTGGTATGCGGCGATATTCTTCCATACCTCATCCAGCAGCCGCGTTCTCGCCTCCACAGCCGCCCACGCGATATGCGGAGTGATCAGCAGACGGTCGCAGTCCTCCAGCTTGCGCAGAGGATTATGCTTATCCATGGGCTCCTTCTCCAGGACGTCCAGGCCTGCTGCCGCAATTTTTTCCTTCTTCAGAGCCTTGCACAGATCCTCCTCCACGACGATCTGCCCCCGCGCCACATTGATAAAAATAGCGCTGCGCTTCATCTTGCAGAACGCCTCATAAT
Source organism: Lachnospiraceae bacterium (assembly GCA_004557975.1). Taxonomy (GTDB): domain Bacteria; phylum Bacillota; class Clostridia; order Lachnospirales; family Lachnospiraceae; genus Choladousia. The sequence continues at coordinate 19,107 of SFEV01000004.1, read as the reverse complement.
CCATCATATGACGCGTCTTGTCCGTCAGCGGTGCGTGTACGGAGACAATATCAGATTCCGCCAGAAGTGTATCCAGATCCACCCGGCGGTACTCGCCGCTACAGTTTTTTCCGGATGCCGAATAATAGATAACTTCACAACCGAATGCCTCTGCAATCTGCGCCACCTTTTTTCCGATTGCTCCAAGTCCGATGATTCCCCAGGTCTTGCCGTACAGCTCTGTGAACCGGCGGTCCATATGGCAGAATGAATCACTCTTCGTATATTCCCCGGATCTCACATAATCATCATAGTAACGCAGATGCTCCAGCAGATACAGTGTCATTGCAAACGTATGCTGAGCCACCACATCCGTAGAATATCCCGCCACATTTGTGACACAGATTCCGCGCTTATTCACATACTCAAAATCAATACAGTTTGTACCTGTCGCCGTAATACCGATAAATTTCAGATACTGCGCATCCTTCAGCGTCGTTTCGTTCATCGGAAGCTTATTCAGAATCACGGCATCGGCCTGCGCAATGCGCTCCGGAATCAGCTCCTCCGGCGTCTGTCCGTAGATCGTCACCTCACCAAGTTCAAAAAAACGCTTCAGATCCATATCCGAACCCAGGTTATCCGCCTCCAGAAATACGATATTCATAAAATGCCTTCTTTCCTGCTGTTTGTCAGAATTATATACAGCCTGCATTCAAGCCATGTGCTCATTATAAACAGTTGACTTTCAACAGTCAATTCATTTTCAGAAAATCCAAATCACATAAAAACTGCACCAGAATGATCTCTTCATTCTGATGCAGCCTCTTTATTCAGCAATTATAATCACTGCAATCTCTTTAACAGCTCTTCTCTTTCTTTCTCATATCCCGGTTTTCCCAGCAGAGCAAACATGTTTTTCTTGTAGCTCTCCACACCCGGCTGGTTGAACGGGTTCACGCCCAGAGTATATCCGCTGACACCGCAGGCAAACTCAAAGAAGTAGAAGAGTTCTCCGAGGCTGAACTCATCCTGTCTCGGAATATTTACAATGAGGTTCGGAACATTTCCGTCTGTATGAGCGAGAATCGTTCCGTTCATTGCACTCTTGTTTACGAAATCCACGGTCTTTCCTGCCAGATAGTTCAGGCCGTCGAGGTCCACCGGCTCCTCGCCGATTACCAGCTCACACTTTGATTCCTCTACATTTAAAACTGTCTCGAAGAGAATACGGTTGCCGTCCTGGATGAACTGACCCATGGAATGCAGATCCGTGGTGAGATCCACAGATGCCGGGAGAATACCCTTCTGGTCTTTTCCTTCACTTTCACCGTAAAGCTGCTTCCACCACTCGGATACATAGTGCAGGCTCGGCTCATAATTTGCCAGCATCTCGACTGTCTTGCCTTTCCGAAGCAGGATATTTCTGACTGCTGCATACTGAAGGGCATCGTTTTCTTCAAAATCAGCTTCCAGCGCGCGCTTTCTTCCGGATGCTGCACCCTCCATCAGCTTATCAATATCTGCACCGCTGACTGCAATCGGAAGAAGTCCCACTGCTGTCAGTACGGAGAAACGTCCTCCCACGTCATCCGGAACTACGAATGTCTCATAGCCCTCTTCCGTAGCAAGGTTTTTCAGTGCTCCTCTTGCCTTGTCTGTCGTCGCATAAATTCTCTTTGCAGCTTCAGCCTTGCCGTACTTCTTCTCCAGCATTTCCTTGAAGATACGGAATGCAATTGCAGGCTCCGTCGTCGTTCCGGATTTGGAAATAATATTTACGGAGAAATCACGGTCACCGATCACATCGATCAGCTGTTTTACGTATGCACTGCTGATGCTGTTTCCAACGAAGTAAATCTCCGGTGTCTTGCGGATTTCTTTGGATACTATATTGTAGAAGCCATGGCGCAGGAACTCAATCGCAGCTCTCGCTCCCAGATAGGAACCGCCAATACCGATAACCAGAAGCACTTCACTGTCGCTCTGGATCTTTTCTGCTGCCTTTTTGATTCTGGCAAACTCTTCTTTGTCATAATCAACCGGAAGATCAATCCATCCAAGAAAGTCATTACCTGCACCTGTTCTGGAAACCAGCTCTTCCTTCGATGCTGCAACTATTTTTTTCATGGACTTTACTTCGTCTTCTGAAATGAAGCAAGACGCTTTTGAATAATCAAATGTTACTTTACTGCCCATAAATACCTCTCCTTTTTCATATTACAGGCCATACAGGTCCTGTATTTCTGTATTTTGCCCGTATCTGTTCAGTACCTTCACAGATACCTTTGCTCTCATTTATTTTATCAGACATATACTGCTTTCGCAACATAAAATTCGGTCAGCAGCTCCCGTTGATCCCCTGCTGCGGCAAAGCTGGTCACTGTTCATTTCGTCCACAGCAACCGGATTTTTCACTTTGCCGCCTCAAGAAAGAAATTCCTTCAGCACCTCCCTGAGTATCCGCTCCTGCTCTTTCGGGTCCATCTGCCGCAGGAGCTCAGCGTTACGCTCCCTGTCGCTTCGCTCCTTTTCCGCCGCAGTCTCCTGCATCCCGGCCTTTATCCGCGCCAGATTTTCCTTCAGATCATTCTTTTCCTTCTGGGCACGGGTCTGGGCAGCAGCCGTCTCCGCCTTTGCACGACGTTTTGCCTTGCGTCCCTCCGCAACTGAAACAATCGGAACTCTGATTTCCTGCTGCCGGCCATAATCACTCTCATATTCCTCAGTATCAGCCTCGCTGTAATCGCGGACTGCACCGCTGTTTTCCAGATAATCAAGCAGACGGATTTCCAGGCATTCTCTGCCGTATCCTGTATCCGCAATTCCATACGCTGCCGCCGTCAAAGCTGCCGCAGCCACTCCAAGCCAGAAATAAGTGTTGCCTGCAACCGCCATGCCGCCGCTCTGCACACGTGCCATCGTGCCCGCAAAAGCACAGAGAAGACTGACCACAAGACACTGTCCGCCAAGCCTTTTCCACTGGTGCAGGCTCATTCCCCAGAAGCGGTATTCCATGATACTCTTCTGGATCAGGGCACGTACATCACCGACTTTTTCGTTCAGATGCGCACAGTACTGAAACCGTTGCCGAAGTTGTTGCAGAAAGCGCCCCTCCGGTTCTCCCATATTTTTTGTGTCTCTTATCAGTCTTTCGTAAATCTGTTTCAGAATCATCTGACTGATCACGCCCACTGCACAGGCGGCTGCAAGTACGTAAAGCAATAAATTTCGTTCCATGATGAACTGTAACATATGGAATCCCCCTTTTTGAAAATGAGTTTCTGAGCAGTACAGTCCTTTCGGACAGATTTCATTTTCATCTGCGACGGCGCCTTTCGCTGCATCTGCTCAAGTATCGCCATTATAGCCGGAAAAATTTTGTTTGCAAAGAAAAATCGTTCGACTTATTCTCCCAGTTTTTTCACAGGTAAATTCCCATATAATCAGAAGATATTCCGGAACCTCCCCTTTTGCAGCACAAAACCACACCATGTAAAAAGCGGCGGAAAACAAATTTCCACCGCATTTTCATTCTCAATATGAGGTTTATAATAATTATAAAGGAATGATTATCTGTTCTGAACAGTTACAGGCCACATGGCAATTCAGAACAGGACAAATCAAATCATTTCCAGAATTCCGAATCCTTCGCCCACTTTGCCTCCGGCCTGCAGATGCTGTTTCATGCGCCTCTGCAGCGAAGTATGTTCCGGCAGCTCCTCCGGCGTCAGCTCACCCTGCCTCTCCTCATTGTGCTTGAATACCCACTCCGTGAATCCACGTGAATCCTGATCCCACTCCACAATGCGGAACATCCGCTGAAAGCGGAGAATATTGCTCCCCTCTCCAAGAAGCTCCCGAAGCGCCGGACTCAGCAGCCAGGAACTGCAGACGTATGGGTCCGAGGACCGCTCCGGAAAAAACTCACGGAAAAAAGCTTCCGAAGCCCGGATTGATTCACGGCACTTTTCCTCCGTCAGCGTCGAATCCGACGGAATATGGACGCTGATGACATTTCTCTTCTCCGCCGCCTTACCTGTCCCATCTTCGTCCGGAATGACCGCCTGGGTCATCTCATATTCCAGCATCCCAATGCGAAACAGCAGCCCGGAGAGCTGTCTTCCTGTCCAGAAATCCCTGTCAAAGCCGTATCTGCCATAGCTCACATAATGTTCTCCCACAAACCGTGAAAAGCATTTCATCGTGTCTGTAAAAATCTGCTGCGGTATGTTCTTCTCTTTATAGTATTCCTGTGTATACTCCATGCTGTGCAGCATACAGGAGAGCATCCCGATCCCGTCCCGGTCCGTGCCGAGCTTCTCCTTCAGCGAAATGCGCGCCGACTCCCATTTTTCAGCGTCTGTCAGATCCTTCAGCTCCTGCCGCACAGTGTCATAATCAAAGTTCTGCTCAAAGGATGCCAGCATTTCCTGCATCTGTACAGGCATCTCCAGCGTATCACATAAAATTTTTACATTTTCATTCATTTTGAAGCCTCTCTGTCATTTATGTTTTCTTTTATTACACATTCTGCTGCAGTTTACAGTCCTTCCTGAAGCAGTCCCTCAACCAGTCTGACGCTGTGCTCCACCGCCTTTTTCTCAAAGGTCGGATAATCTTCCGAGGCGCTGTCATCTGCCTTGTCAGAGATTGCCCTGATAATCACAAACGGCACCCGGTTCAGGTAGGAAGCCTGTGCAATCGCAGCGCCCTCCATCTCCGTACAGAAGCCGTGAAACTGATTCGTGATCCGCTCCTTCGTTGCCTTGTCTGCAATAAACTGGTCTCCGCTGACTATACGGCCGCGGAACACATGGATGTCCGGATTCACTTCATGGCACACGCGCTCTGCCTGGTCTGCAAGAGCCGCATCCGCCTCGAAGGAAAATACATCCATCTGCGGAATCTGGCCCGGCTCATACCCAAAGTTCACCGCATCCATATCGTGGTGAAGTACATCCGTGGAAATAACGATATCCCCGATATCAATCTGAGCATTCAGGGAGCCTGCGATTCCCGTGTTAATAATAATGTCTACGTTAAATACATCTACGAGAATCTGGGTGCAGACGGCTGCATTTACCTTGCCGATTCCGCTGCGGACCACAACTGCCGGCTGCCTCATCAGCACGCCCTCACAGAATTCCATCCCTGCCTTTCTGATTTCACGCTTTATAATCATATCCTTTTTCAGGCGGTCTACCTCCACATCCATTGCACCTATGATTCCAACTGTCTTCATATCGTTTATCCTCCTCGCCTATGCGCAATTTTTCTTCCATCATCTTATCATTAATTTCTTCTCTTGTAAAATCTTCTTGAATAACTTCTGCAAAAACGCTATACTGTTTGCAGACCAATGGTGACATTCAGAAATAATGCTGCGGCATAAGGAGGATAATTATTATGATGGTATATAAGACCAAAGGCGTCTGTTCACAGGAAATTCATATTGAACTCGACGGAGACATTATCAAAAGTGTACAGTTTATCGGAGGATGCTCCGGAAACACACAGGGTGTTGCAAGACTTGCTCAGGGCATGACAGTCAATGAAGCAATCAAGCGTCTCGATGGCATCAAATGCGGTCCGCGCCCCACATCCTGTCCGGATCAGCTTGCAAAAGCACTGAAGCTTGCTGTTGCACAGAAGTAATTTTTCAGAAATGTACGATGCCAGGCGCACTGGCACAAAACGGGTTGTTAAACATGCAGATAAGCTTTGCAAATCTGATTGCACAAAGCTTACTCTGTTTTTAACAACCCGTTTTTGTTTTCATCTCACAATCTGCGAAACAGCATCTCTACTTCCAGTAAATCGTAATCAGATAAAACTCGTCCTCCGTGTGATACTTGTAATTCCACGAATTCACACCGTAAATATCCATCAGATACGCCCCCGGATCGCTGAGCATGTTTCCCTCAAACAGCTCATATTTCGCCGTTTCGTACGCCTCCTGGCTTCCGAACTTCATGACAATACAGGACTGGTCACTCCAGACAGAATTCATCAGCGCACTGTAAATCGTATCATAGTCGAACGTCTCATAATAGAATCCGTTCATCTTATAATAATTGTATGCATCCGACGTACACGGCGGCAGCTCCGTCAGATCTCCGGGAATGTGCGTCTTGAACAGATCGTACTCCGTGCAGCAGAGATAATTGTAGTTAATCACATTTCCGCCGTCCGAATGCTCCACCCGGTTTGCAAATACAGGATCACCCCAGGTCACATCCACATAATAGTATTCCCCGTCAATGCGCACCATACTCCAGCCGTGGTCTCCGCCGTCCCGGATTGTTCCCATCACATACGTACAGAAAATCCCCATCCTGTTCAGAATATACTGGAACGCCTTTGAGTAACCTGCGCATACGGAGGTCCGGTACAGCAGCACACTCTGAATATTCTGGGAATCCTGACTGTCCGCGCCGTACTCTGTCGTATTGATGATATATTCATACACATACTTTATCTTCTGGTAAACCGATGCGTCACCGGAAATCTGAGCAATACACTCATCAGCGGCAGCTTCCAGCTTCTCTCTCATGGATGCGCGCGCCTCCACCGGAACCGTCACCTCCAGATTGTACGAGACAACCGTCCCCGTAATTCCCGATTCCTCTACCTGAGCGCTGGTTCCGATCCAGAAAATTTCCGGATGGTCCGCAAGAACTGCATAATACGTCTTCCAGAAATCATCCACACTGACGTGAGCCATCAGATTGCCGGAATCCTCGTTGCGCATAATACGCACATAAATCTCCCGGTACGCTTCATGCAGCTCCTCCGGCAAATGATCATAATAATACTCCTCCACAGAAGACGAAACGCCAGCCTCCACCGCAGCATTTTCCCAGCCCTCCACTCCGGAACCCGAAAACTCATACTTCACCCGCTCCACGATGTGATCCACGGGCAGCCATCTGACACACAGCACCGCTGCAATCATCAGCGCCGCCGTATTCAGAATAAATTTCAGAAAACGGCCGCGTCTTCTGCATCTCCTTCTGTTATGCATCATCCTGTCCTTTCCTTTTCAAAACTCTTCATCCCCGCCGGGTACCCGGCTGTTCCACCCGGCTCGCAAATCTTCCTGCTCAGAGATTCCAGCCGGATCGCAGACTATCCTATTCACCGGTTCCATCCCATTCGCAAATCTTCCTGCTCAGAGATTCCAACCGGATCACAGACTATCCTATTCATCGCTTCCATCCTGTTCGCAAATCTTCTTGTTCAGAGATTCCAACCGGATCACATACTATCGTATTCATCGGTTCCGTCCGGCTCACATATCATCACGTTCAGCGGTCCCATCTGTCGCACAGGTCATGAATTTCCCGCGTAAATTTTTCCAGATCCCGATTGGCGCCACCCTCATTTCTGCGTATCACACCGATCAGTCTCTGCCCTGCTGCCAGCAGTCTCGCAAATGTCTTTGTCACCTTCTCAGAAGCCGCCGAAACCACTGCATCCTTCTTAATTCTCACCGGCTCCGGCTGTGAAATAAATCTGCCCAGTGCGAGATCATACACTGTGCCGGAATACGGTGCATATGCATCCAGCCCCAGCTCATCCTGCAGACGGTTTGCAAATACTTCACACACTGTATCTTCACCGTGAACCACAAACACCTTTGACGGTTTTTCCTTAAATGACGAGATCCATCGAATCAGTCCCTGATTGTCCGCATGACCGCTGATACCGGGAAGTCTGCAGATCTCCGCTTTCACCTCAATCTCCTCACCGAACAGCTTCACCTGTGTCGCACCCTCCAGCAGGTTTCTGCCCAGTGTCCCGGCAGCCTGATACCCCACAAACAGAACCGTCGATTCCGGTCTCCACAGATTATGCTTCAGGTGATGCTTGATCCGTCCGGCATCACACATACCGCTGGCAGACAGAATCACCTTCGGCTTCACATCCTCATTGATTGCTCTGGAGTCATCACTGGTGACCGACGTCTTCAGTCCTTCAAAGCCGATGGGATTAATCCCCTGCTGAATCAGCTCCATCGCCTCTTCATCAAAATCGCTCCACATATGCTCCCGGAAGATATTCGTCGCCTCAATCGCCAGCGGGCTGTCCACCCACACCTCAAAGCCGTCATGATTTTTCACCAGATTTTCCTGCTTGATATGGCGGATAAAATAAAGCATCTCCTGTGTACGTCCCACTGCAAAGGACGGCACAACCACATTTCCGCCCCTGTCAAAGGTCCGCTGAATCACCTCCGCCAGCGCAGCAGCATAATCCGGAGGCGTATCATGACTCCTGTCTCCGTACGTCGACTCCATAATCACATAATCAGCACTGTCCAGATAATGCGGATCCCGAATCAGCGGCTGATTCACATTTCCGATATCACCGGAGAAGACAAGCTTCTTCTCCACCTGCCCTTCTTTCAGCCACACCTCAATGGAAGACGATCCCAGGAGATGTCCGGCATCCGTAAACCGGATACAGATCCCGTCCGCAATCCTGATTTCCTTATCATACTGACACCGAACAAAACAGGACAGCGCACCCACAGCGTCGTCCATATCATAGAGCGGCTCTATCATTTCCTTACCGGCTCTTTTTCCCTTTCTGTTTCTCCACTCCGCCTCGAACATCTGAATGTGCGCACTGTCACGCAGCATAATCTCACACAGATCAGCCGTGGAAGCAGTCGAAAAAATCTGTCCGCAGAAGCCCTGCTTATACAGAAGAGGCAGCTTTCCGGAATGATCCATATGCGCATGTGTCAGCAGCACCACATCAATATCCCCCGGCTTCACCGGAAGCTCCGCGTTTTCATAAATATCCGGTCCCTGTTCCATACCACAGTCTACAAGAAGTTTTTTCCCGCACGCTTCCAGATAAAAACAGCTTCCTGTCACCTCATGTGTCGCTCCAAGAAAAGTAATCCTCATACCATACGCCCCCAGTCCGTCTCAATATCAAATACGTTACCGTTCATTGTTTCCATTATATCATCACTGTCTGCATTTCTCCATAAAAATCGTACAACAATAAATACGGCTGTACCGACACCCCATCTCCGATACAACCGTATTCCCATCATCTGCCGCAGCTTTTCCGGCAATCATTTAACCCCCTGTTCTCACTCCGGATATTTAAAAAAACCGGAGCAGCAGATTCCCTGACCCTCCTTCACGAGTACGGGAATAAAATTAAGACTTCTCCTGCAAATTTCTGCAAGTGCAGCCTCATCAACCTCTGAACCTACTCCAATGAAATATTGAACCTCAGATACATTTTCCGCTTCCTGCGTACCTTCCTTACATCCTGACAATTTCCACGATTGCGGTGAAATTCCTCTGAACCGGATCTCCGTATCAGCCATGCCTCTTTCGTGCTCCAGCAGCTTCTCAAAAGCAGCTCCTGATTCTCCCGGAACAAGAAGCGTTCCAGTCCTCTGCGGCACGGTATTGTCCGCTCTCCTGTGCTTACAGACCGTATGATCCCGGTGCAAAGCGCAGCCGCAGGCACACCCATACAGATCCGGTGTCCCCGTCTTCAGACACTTCCGCTCTCCATGCACAGGCTTCACACTCATAACACAGTCCTCGAACTCCCCGTGCTCCGCTGCATGCAGCAGCATAATCCTGCCATTCTCATCACATTGCATGACAAATTTCCATCCGGCAAGCTTCATCTCACAGCAGGTGAGATCTGCGTTCTGATCCGTGTCCCAGTCTGTATCCCGATCTGTGTCCTGGTCTCTGTCCCGATCTGTTCCCCGATCTGTGTCCTGGTCTGTATCCAGCGGCTTCAGCCTAATAATGTTGCCTGCCTTGGGATACGGATTATCTGCCAGCATCTCCCCGGCCTTCCCGGGCATCTCCGGAATTACAAGAGTCCCTGCCTCTGCATGCCCCAGAATCCCTCTGAGAGCGCTTCTGGTACATACACTGTCCTCACCAAGCACGACCAGATCGACCTGTTCCGGACATAAAAAAAGAGCAGTCCCAGACTTCGTATGCTTCACATCCTGTCTGCTCCCGCTCAAATCACTCAAATAAAGAAACGTAACACGTTCTCCAGAAAAAGTATCGTTCAGCTCTCCAAAATGCACAAAGCATCCTGCAGTCTCTCCGTAGAGAAACCGGAAATATTTCATATTCATAATAGTTCTCCCCTTCATCATTACCATCCGGTCACATTCTATGTTCGTTCCGGACAGTATCCCTTATTTTCCCCTGCGGCGGTTCCCTTTCCTGCGGCGTTCAGGCGGATCAGAATCCGCCATGACTCCACTTCAGGAAGTACCACCGCTGGAATTACTTAAATTAACTGTCTCAATTCTGCACTTATTTATAGTATGCGAAACTAATCAAGCACATCATCGATTCTTTCTGCACATCACAGCAAATGAATTCTGTCACTCTTTCAAAATAATATGGCAGCACTCCCCATTCGCTGCGATTATCCTCATGTTCTCCACGCAGCATCCGGAACTCCCCAACAGCATACATCCATGCCATAAAGCAGTTCAGAATACTCTGCGTTTCTCATTTGCTTCTTCGCTGCCGCAAAATCTGCAGTATGAGCTGGCCCTTTCGCACGCAATCAGATACTTCGTCCTCACCGCTCCGGCTTGTCCGAAATCCCGCGCGAACAAAATCTCATACCCCAAATCCTGCGCGGCAGCTTTTTCTTATTCAGTTTTCACTTTGTTCTTTACTCCTGCCTTTTATCCATCCTCTGCATCCGCCGTTCATGTAAATGGAAGATTTCTGCTCACTTTGTAATGGGATCATTCCTACCACAGGGTGAGGCAGATTGATTTTCGCAGCGGAGAGATTATGGATATTACAGGGTTTATCATTTGTTTTTCCAGTCGTATTGAACATTCAGGGCCGCCAGATCCAAAAGGGTGAGATGTGGCGAGTGAATGTTCAATGAAATGGAAATCTCATATGGTCAAAATGCCTGTTATAGATTCTTAGTCAACCCACACACCATCTGTCCAGCTTGGAACTGCCTCACTTCTGCCATCTTCATTTACAATATGGCTTCCTGAAACACGATAATAGTATCCACCTGTGACAGAATATGTTTTTGAATTTGATACAGTATATGCATTATAAGCAGTTTTAGGTCCCAAAGTATTAACAGTAACCCATTGATTACCTACCAGACGCTGTAAATGCAGTGTAACCTTAATCTCATCAACTTTTTGATAAGCACTCGTTCCACCGGACACAGCAACACTTCTGGCTCCTTTTATTGTAATTGCTCCAGATCCACTGCTTAAGTATGTTCCTCTTGCTAATGGATAAGCAGTTGTTTCTGCTCCAGTTTCCTCTGTTAATAAAGATCCATCTACAATTGTACCAAGTCTTTCATCTGCTGCTAATACCTGTATATTGCACACAAATAGACAAACTAAGGTCAGCATTATTGCAATTATTTTGCATCTACGTTTCATTTTCTCCCTCCTTTCTTTTCCATTTACAATATTTATAACGTATGAATTTCAAAAATATCACGCAAATCTAAAAAAATAAAATAAATTCTACCATTTTTTTAATTTCATCAAATGATAACATTCCATTCAATATGTATCGGCAATTTTCATATTCCATTTCAACTACATAAGTCTCATTTTGAACATTAAGATTTGTCTCCCATATTTTTGCTTCAACATTCTGATTCGTAGTAATAGTATCTCTCAATACTGCCTCATTATCCAATGTATAATATGATGTGCCTGTTTGATCCATTTTTATCATTTCCACGCTAAATATTTTTTCCTGATATTCATAAAACATCATTGCATACCACTTTTCATCTACAATTTCATAGCTTAGAAATTCCATCCCTTGCGGTACATAATCAAAAAACAACACCGGTATATTTAAAGTTCCACCAATCGTTTCCAATGCATCTTGTTCTTCTTTACCTTTAACAATTATTTCATCCTTCGTCAAATTAGTTTTTGCCTTAAACCCAAACCCTTCCATCGCCGCATCCCACATCTTCAATATCCATCCCCTGCTTGCCTCGGTGCTCATCCCCAGCCCGAACACAACCACGAAAACCGCAGCGACCATACCAACTCTTTTCCCAATTCTCCTCCATCGTCTTCTCTGAATTTTCCTCTTTTCTTCTCGCTGCTCCGTCTGTCTCCCGAGCTCCATCGCTCTCCGGTCTTTCTCCGGCAGCAGCTTATAAAGCTTCTCAAGCTCCTGCTCTGTAAGCTCCTTATCCGACTCTTTCGCTTTTTCATCTGCCATTTTATCCAGATCAAGTGCTGCCGTTTCTTCCGAAAACTCTGTCGTATCCAATACTGTATCTGATACCTGATCTGAGTCTTTATTGGATATCTTATTATGCACTTTATCCGATGCTTTTCCTGTTACTCCGTCTATTTCAACAGACAATGCTCCCTGCACCGCTGAAGTATTTTTCTCCGTATTCATTGCAGAACCTGTTTTCTCTGCAAAAGTATCTTCCAGAATATTTTTCTCTGAAGCTTTTGCAGAGACTTTTCCACTGGGCATCTCATTTTGGGCAGAGTTATCCACACTCTGCACAGCTTCATCCTCTTCCCACACTCCGTGTGCCTTCAACTTCGCGACAATAGCGTCAAACATATCATCAGAGGCGCCGACACCCACCAGAGCCGGGTCACTGTTCAGCCTCGCCTCCAGCTCATCCGCTTCCTTCATAACGCTTTCGCGCAGAAACTGATCCATATCCGGATTCTCAAGGTCTTCCAGGCTGATATCAATCGGTGTTATTTTATTTTGATGTGTATCTTTTGTATTTTTCTTACTCATTGAACAGATAAGTCCCTTCTTGACTTTTTCGCAATAGCGGTTAAACTGTAAATAACGGTTTTATCTAATCATTTGTTTTGGAGGACGTTATGAAACGAATCATTCTTACCGGCGGCGGAACAGCCGGACATGTCACTCCGAATATTGCGCTGATTCCTCATCTGAGGGAGCTTGGCTACGATATTCAATATATTGGTTCCTACGACGGAATTGAACGTAAGCTGATTGAAGAGTTCGACATTCCTTACCATGGAATTGCGTCCGGCAAGCTGCGCCGATACTTCGATCTGAAAAATTTTTCTGATCCCTTCCGTGTAGCCAAAGGTTTTTTTCAGGCTAAAAAACTGCTGAAAGAGCTGCAGCCTGATATTATTTTTTCCAAGGGAGGTTTTGTGAGCGTTCCTGTTGTCCAGGCAGCCAGGACACAGCACATCCCCGTTATTATTCATGAATCTGATATGACACCCGGCCTCGCAAACAAGCTTGCGATTCCGGCAGCCACTAAAATCTGCTGTAATTTTCCTGAGACGATTTCTCACCTTCCGGAGGGCAAGGCGGTGGTCACCGGCTCACCGATCCGTGAAGAGCTCCGCAGCGGAAACAGCTTTGCAGCCCTGAAATTCTGCGGATTTTCTGCAGACAAGCCTGTACTGCTGGTGATCGGCGGAAGCCTTGGCTCCGTTGCAGTAAACCGTGCAGTCAGAGGCATCCTTCCGGAGCTTCTGAAGAGTTTTCACGTTATTCATCTCTGCGGAAAAGGCAATCTGGATGAATCACTGAATGGCACAGAAGGATACGTTCAGTTCGAATACATCAAAAAGGAGCTTGCCGATCTGTTTGCGCTGGCTGACATCGTTGTGTCACGTGCCGGGGCAAATGCGATCTGTGAACTGCTCGAGCTGCGCAAGCCGAACCTTCTGATTCCGCTCTCTGCTGCCGCCAGCCGCGGCGACCAGCTTCTGAATGCGGAATCGTTCCGCAAGCAGGGATTCAGTGAAGTCCTTCAGGAGGAAGAAATCACGCCTGAGCTTCTTCTGTCCAGAATTTTAAAGCTCTACGAAGAGCGCAGCAAATACATCACGGCAATGGAAAAAAGCTCCGCAAGCGACGCTGTTGACACAATCATCTCCATGATAGAAGATATTGTGGAAAACGGAACGTTATAAAACAAATCGGGATGCCCAAAGAATGCAGCGGCTTCTTATATCAGAAACCACCTGCATACTCTGCGGCATCCCTTTCTTATCAATCGTTATTCAGATATTCGTCTCCAAACCGATCCCTGATAAACATTCTGGCTCTGTACATCCTTGCGCGCAAGACACCTGCCGGTACATTCAGCTTCTTTGCCATTTCTGAATATGACATACCTTCAATACAGCTCAGCACCAGTATCTCATACCATTTCTCATTTGCTTCACGAACCTCTTTCAGAATTCTTCCTGTCAGTTCTTCTGTTTCCCTTTTCTCCTCGTAAATCTCCACACTTTCTTCTATCAGGAGATTTCCCTCATCCGAAACTGAAGTCTCCACAAAGAACTCATTTTTCAGCTTTTTCTTTCTGAAATAGTCTGATATTGCATGCTTCGCACATCTCATCAGCCATGCCTTAACCATCTCCGGATGCACTCTGTCCATATTTAGATACAGTTTGAAAAATACCTGCTGACAGATTTCCTGTGCCGCCTGATAATCGCCAGTCTTATCCATAACCTGCCGGATAATAAGATCCTTGTATTCCCGGAAATATTCTTCAAATCTTTTGTTCTTCATAGCTCTATCCTTTTTCTTTTGTATTTATTTTTTTAAAAGAATTTCAGGATTTCTGCTTTATCTTCCTCTGTCAGCTTTCCAGGCTGCCATTTGACATTCACCGTATCATTCGCATATCTCGGAATCAAATGCAGATGGAAATGAAATACTGTCTGTCCTGCCGCCGTCCCGTTATTCTGTACCAGATTCAGCCCGTCTGCCTGAAGTCCATCTTTCAGTGTCGCTCCGAGCTTCTTTGCCAGCACCAGAAGCTTTGATGCCGTCTCATCCGGTAAATCAAACAAATTTGCAGCGTGTTTTTTCGGAAGAATCAGCGTGTGACCTTTGGATGCCGGGCCAAGGTCCAGGATCGCACGAAAATCCCCATCTTCATAGATAGTCGCTGACGGGATTTCTCCGTTAGCAATTTTGCAGAATATACAGTTATCTCCCAAAATGTTTCCCTTCTTTCTCTTATTCTTGAATAGCTTCGCATAACTATGTATATATATTAAAAAGATTGTCGAAAGTTGTCAACAAATTCTCGTTGCTATTTTTTTAACAAAATGATAAACTCTCTTCCGCCTGGAGCTGTATACAGCTCAAAAAATAATCAGAAAGTGTGTTATCATGAATACCATCTCCAAAAATATGTGTGACAACTGTGATAAATTAACGGAAACGAGGGAGCGCTGTCACTATTTCATCTCTCATCTGTCCCATGAGGTCCGAAATCCTCTGACGCTGATTTCCAGCTCTCTGCAGCTGATTGAAAAAGAATGTCCTTCTGTCACAGATTCCGCGCTGTGGCCTCAGGTAAGAGAAGATGTCAGGAATACGATCTGCCTGCTTCAGGACATCTCTTCCCTGAACAATGCAGATACTCTGAACTGTTCCACATTCTGCACAGATGAACTGCTTTCATCCATCCATGCCTCTTTTTCCTCTTTTATGAAGGAACGCGGCATACATTTTACTGTCGAAGCAGATCCATCTGCCGTTTCCCTTTCCCTCACAGCAGACAGGAGAAAACTCCAGGAGGTTCTCACCAATCTGCTCATCAATGCCGCAGACGCTCTGTGCGGGCCGGATGCAGCAAAATCATCGGAACATTGCGGCAGCATCATTGTCAACCCCTGTATCACTCTTACTGCCTCCTGTGAAAATAAAATGCTCTGCATTCACGTAAAAGACAATGGCCCCGGTATCCCTGATGAATACCTTGAAACACTGTTCGATCCATTTGTCACCCACAAGACTAACGGGACCGGGCTGGGACTGAGCATCGCCTGGCGCGTTGCCAGACTGCATGGAGGGTACATAACAGTCGATACGGATACCGCCTTTCCTGATTCCTATACAGATTTCTGCCTCTGCCTTCCGACAGTGGATTACAAAATGTAAAAGCAGGCCGCCTCTGATCAACAGCTTCCGGTCTGCGATCTTTGCAGCTTTCTGTGAAACAGCAGTGCAATCAGAAATCCTGCTGCCATACCGCCGATATGTGCACAGTTATCAATACCTGTCGCCGTCAGTCCCTGAAGGACGGAAAGTCCTGCCATCAGCAAAAGCCTGCGGCCGGAATAATCCTCAAGCTTTCCTTTATTCAGGATCACCACACAGACGAGCGCACCGATAACTGCAAAGACTGCGCCCGATGCTCCCGCCGATACGCTGAACTCCTGCGTACGCATATCAAAGTACACCGATGCAATATTTCCAATCACACCGCCTGCCAGATAGATAATCAGAAAACAGATTTTCCCGGCAGCCTTTTCCAGAGTATCTCCAAGAAACAGCAAGACGAGCATATTGTAGAACAGATGCTCCACACCAAAGTGGAGAAACATACTTGTGAAAAGTCTGTAATATTCTTTATTTTCCACAACACTCGGCGCAAAATCTGCACCGTGCTGAAACATAAAATATCCGTCTTCCGTATCTCCGAGAAAACTCAGAATCAGAAATACGATGATATTTGCTGCTATGATAATCAAAGTGACTGGCTGCCGTTTCTTTATAAAATCAATAAATTCCTGCATGACAGCTCTCCTTTCCGCATATTTTCTGCTCTTGCCAGACTCCTGAGACCTGCAGGATTTCCGCACATTCTGCGCGAAAACGCTGCGCAAAACAGTGGCATATGAACTGTAACCAGTATACCACCTTACCTGCGGAAATCAACGGATGAATATTGCAATTATGTCCAATATCATGTATGATTCAGAAGTAACTTTTCAGACTGAACCAAAGCAGTTTTATCGTACTGCGGAAATGAGCTTTTCATGAATGATAACGCATATATTAAACTGATAGAAGAGATTTCACTGAATGCATGGCCATCTCACAAAATGGAGCTTTACGACGGCTGGCTGATTCGTTTTTCGCATAATTATACGCATCGGACCAACAGTGTCACACAGGTCGGCGCTTCACTGATTCCGGTTGAGGAAAAAATAGCTTACTGTGAAAAAATTTATGAGAATTATCACACTCCTTCTATTTTTAAAATCAGCCCGCTTCTGGATCCCTCCTTCGATCGTCTGCTGCAGGATAAAGGTTACGAAATACAGCATATTACAGAAGTGATGACGATGGATTTCCGCGATTTTCATCCGTATCCGTCTGTCTCTGCAGAATATGAATATTACGGGAGAAATTCAGGCCTGCCCTCTTTTATCGTTTATCCTGAGGATATCATTGTCTTCCTTCAGGACCGGATCACGGATGAATGGATTCACTCCCTGTTCCGCCTGAACGGAACAACAAATCCGACACTTCGCCGGATTGTTCCGTCCATGTTTAAGGCAATCCCAAAGGAGACCATCGTAGCCAGCATTGAAATTGACGGGCGGATGGTTGCCTCCGGTCTCGGAATTATGGATCGCGGCCATGTCGGTCTGTACGCCATCTACGTGGATGCCAGCTGCCGCCATAAAAACTTTGCACGGGCAATCTGCAGTGCCATTCTCACGGAAGCACAGAAAAAGAACGCAGATCGTGCATATCTGCAGGTCGTTCAGGGAAATACTTATGCCAAGCATCTGTATTCCACACTCGGCTTCAGAGATTTCTATACATACTGGTTCCGCGTAAAATAGGCGGAACCACAATCTATATCTTCATCGCCTGATATTTCACCGCCGCAAATGCCACGTAATCTCCCGCTGCAATTTCACACTGTTCCTGCGGCTTCAATCGTCTTCCGTTCACAAATGTTCCGTTTTTGCTGTTCAGATCTTTCACGTAATACTTTCCCTCCCGCACTTCCAGCCGTGCATGCATTCGGCTCACCGTGGGAACATCAAGAACAACATCTGATTCTCCTTTTATTTTGCCGATGTACAGAACATCCTTTTCCACATATATATCTGAAAAATTCCCCGGTCCGTTGTATCCCCGGTCCAGATTGTACAGACATACGAGACGCAGCCCCTCCTGTTCCGATTCCGGTGCCAGCCAGCGGGTTTCTTCAATGACAGTTCTCTGATTCTGCTCAGATTCCTGATATACCTCCTGCTGCAGCTTTTGATATTCTTCATCGGAATCTTCCGCCCACCATTCTTCGCTGTGTTTGTCCTTTTCTTTTCTGTTCTTCCAGAACTGGTTTGCAAGTGCCTCGACAGATACAATCAGGAAGAAAATACCTCCTGTCTCTGTCAGTGTCAGTATTCCGAAGTAAAATGCAGCTTCCAGAACAGCAAACAGAAACAGCGCTGACAACAGTACTGCCGGATGAATACGTTCAAATACCCAGTCCGCCGCTTTTCTAATACCGGAATGTTCCTTCTGCTTTTTCCCGGAAATATAAATATTATCCTCCGTGTCAGCTTCAGCATTTTCCGTCCTGCGATTTACGTGGTATACCGCTTCCTCTTTCTGCGGCACGTCCGTCCCCATATCCATCCGGGTTCTCTGTTCTTCTTCTCTGTATCTTTTCTCATTTTCCGTCTCTGTCTGTTTTCTTTCCTTTTCCGCGCACTCTCCACCTGACAGCATCAGAATCTCCTTCAGGGTCTTTTGCAGACTGAAATTTTCCTCAAGGGATTTCTGATAAAACTGATATCCAAGTGCAACTGCCTGCGCATCCTCGTGATCCAGCCGTTTCAGCATGAATTCTGCCATCACAGTTATCGGACTTTTATTTTCTCCCGGAAGATAGCACAGAAAAATTCTGTTTCTGTCCGGATTTGCATAAACAAGCTGTGGATCAAAAACAAGCTGTGACGGGCTGAGCAGGTATTTCTGTAAAGCATCCAGTATATCGCAAATTCCATTCAGAATAAAAAGAATATCCTGATATTTCATTGTGTTCCTGGCATACAGATTTTCGACCGACTGTTTTGATGTAATCTCATAGCGCAGATACAGAGTTCCGTCTCTTTTGCTGCTGTGAAACGGCAAAAGACCGGTAATCTCATTCTGCTCTGCCATACGAAGGCGATAACTGTCTTCCTCCGTATTCTCAGACGCTTCCAGTATTACATAATTGTTCTGCAAATCTCTCTTATACTCTATCTTCACACTACATTTCCGCCTGTTCTTCTTAACTTTTTATCATCTTTCTGCCCGGGAAACA
>SFEV01000129.1 GCA_004557975.1 Lachnospiraceae bacterium | reverse complement strand
ATACCCAGCTTGATGTCAGGTCTGGTCTTCCGTCCCTTCTCAACCGCCATCTGGATCAGCTGGCCTACACCGCTCTGGTCCAGTCTTGCAAAAGGATCGGACTCGTAGATTTTCTTCTTGTAATAATCCCCGAGGAACTTTCCTGCATCATCTCTGGAGAAGCCAAAGGTCATCTGGGTCAGATCGTTGGTTCCGAAGGAGAAGAATTCAGCTTCCTGTGCGATCTCATCTGCAAGCAGGGCTGCTCTCGGGATCTCGATCATCGTGCCGATGTGGTACTGGATATCGGAATTCTTTTCCTTCTTCACCAGCTCTGCAGTTTCAACCACCACATCCTTCACATACTTCAGTTCCTTCCTCTCACCGACTAACGGAATCATGATTTCGGGAACGATATCGTAGCCTTTTTCTTCCTTCACCTCAATGGCTGCTTCCATCACGGCTCTGGTCTGCATCCTTGCGATCTCAGGATAGGTTACCGCAAGACGGCAACCTCTGTGCCCCATCATCGGATTGAACTCGTGAAGGGAGTCACAAACCTCCTGCACCTGCTCAGCAGTCATCATCATTTCAACTGCCAGATCATCAATATCGCCCTGATCGGTAGGAACAAACTCATGAAGCGGAGGATCAAGGAAACGAATGGTTACAGGTCTTCCCTCCATCACTTCATATAAGCCCTTGAAGTCACCCTTCTGATAAGGAATCAGGTCATTCAATGCTTTCTCTCTTTCCTGAACGGTTCTTGCGAGAATCATCTGACGGATCTTAGGAATTCTGTCAGGCTCAAAGAACATATGCTCCGTACGGCAGAGTCCGATTCCCTCTGCACCGTATTTCACCGCATTTACCGCATCAGCCGGAGTATCCGCGTTGGTGCGAACCTGCAATTTACGGAAGGAATCCGCCCATGCCATGATGCGGCCGAAGTTTCCGCTGATCGTTGCCTCCTGCGTCTTAATATCTCCGTCATAGATCTTTCCGGTGGAACCATCCAGTGAGATATAGTCTCCCTCATGGTAAGTATGTCCGCCCAGCTCAAACACCTTGTCATCTTCATTAATGGAAATGTCGCCGCAGCCGGATACACAGCAGGTTCCCATTCCTCTTGCCACCACTGCTGCGTGGGAGGTCATACCGCCTCGTACGGTCAGCTCTCCCTTTTCATGCGCTTCCTTTGCCTCCTGCGCGGTAAAGTACACCTTGCCTGCCGCTGCTCCCGGAGATGCGGGAAGTGCCTGTCCGATCACCTTGCCGTTCTTAAGCGCCTCCGGATCAAAGGTGGGATGCAGAAGCTGATCCAGAGATTTAGCTTCAATACGTGTCACTGCCTCTTCCGGTGTAATCTTTCCTTCATCTACCAGATCACAGGCTATCTGGATCACAGGCTATCTGGAGTGCTGCCTGGGCTGTACGCTTTCCGTTTCTGGTCTGCAGGAAGAACAGCTTTCCGTTTTCAATGGTAAACTCCATATCCTGCATATCGCGGTAATGATCTTCCAGTTTATTTGCAATCTCAATAAACTTTGCATAGCACTCGGGCAGATCCTCCTCCAGCTTTGTGATCGGCTGGGGTGTTCTGATGCCGGCTACCACATCCTCTCCCTGGGCATTGATCAGATACTCTCCATAGATGCCCTTTGCTCCGGTTGAAGGATTGCGGGTAAACGCTACACCTGTTCCTGAGGTATTTCCCATATTCCCGAATACCATAGCCTGTACGTTAACTGCGGTTCCCCAATCGCCCGGGATATCATTCATACGACGGTATACGATGGCTCTTTCATTGTCCCAGGAGCGGAATACAGCCTTCACTGCCTCCATCAGCTGCACCTTGGGATCCTGCGGGAAGTCTTCTCCCATCTTATCTTTATAGACTGCCTTAAATCTGCCGATCACCTCTTTCAGGTCCTCCGCAGTCAGGTCTGTATCGAACTTAACGCCCTTCGCTGCCTTCATCTCATCCAGGATTCTTTCAAAAAATGATTTGGGGATTTCCATGACAACGTCTGAAAACATCTGAATGAATCTCCGGTAAGAATCATAGGCAAATCTCGGATTCCCGGTCTTTGCTGCAAAGCCCTCAACCGCCACATCGGTAAGACCCAGATTCAGGATCGTATCCATCATTCCCGGCATGGATGCCCTTGCGCCGGAACGAACTGACACCAGAAGCGGATTTTCCGTATCTCCGAATTTTTTCCCCTGCTTTGCTTCCAGCTGGGACAGTGCGGCAAAGATCTGTTCTTTGATTTCGTCCGAAATCTGTTTCCCTTGTGCGTAATAATCCGTACATGCCTCTGTCGTGACCGTAAAGCCCTGCGGGATCGGAAGGCCAAGATTCGTCATTTCAGCCAGATTGGCTCCTTTTCCACCCAGAAGGTTACGCATATCTGCATTTCCCTCTTCAAATGC
>SFEV01000021.1 GCA_004557975.1 Lachnospiraceae bacterium | reverse complement strand
AGAAAAACAGCGGCAGGAATACCGCTGTTTTCAGGTTATCACCGATTCGGATAAAATACGATCCGGACTTATACTTTAAAAACATCTTGAAGTTTTCCGGATACTTTTTCAAAAATATTAATATACTCATCATTTGTGGTCCGGTCACGGAATACAGGATACAGAAAACCATATTCCGGCTTTCCCGGTTCGTATTCGCCGGTCTGGGGTCCGATCATGCACAGCAGATACCGGTAGACCTCCTCGGAACCTTCCAGCCACTCTTTATCACTGCCTTTCACCGGCACATCATACTGCCCGAAAAGCATGAAACAGTACCAGGGGTATTCCATCGAAAATCTTTCCCCCAGCAGCTCGTAAAAGATATCCAAAAACGCATCATTCTTAAGTTCTGTCTCCTTCATACCGTCCAGAAGCTGCCAGATACTTCCCGGCTTTTTTTCCGCAGACGTAATCCTGTAATCCTTCAGCTCTTCATTTGTCTTCGCAAGAAGCACAGTCTTTGCAAGATTCAGATTCACGGTCTTCTCTGACGGCGACAATTTTAAAAAATGTGTGTTAAATGTGCCGTCCACATATCCCTCTTCATCAAAATATGCCCCGGCGATTCTCGACGCTGACGACCGGTTTGGGGTCATCCTTCTCGTAAGCTCCAGCATGTCTTCACGTTTGATCATGTATTTGTTACTCCTTTGTCTCCTATCTGCTGTTGGGGTCAAGCGCGTCACGGAGCGCATCACCGATAAAATTGATCGACATCACCAGTATGACAATCAGAAGACCCGCCGGAATCCAGAGCCACGGCTGCTTTGTCAGGACAGTCAGAGACTGTGCTCCGTTAAGCATATTGCCAAGACTGGCGGTGGGGGGCTGGACACCAAGACCGAGAAAGCTCAGGGCCGCCTCATCAAGCATCGAGAGCGCAAGCACCGACGTGGCGTAGACGAGAATAGGCGCCACAGTGTTCGGCAGAATCTCGGAAAACAGAATATGGCGCACAGGCATACCTGCGACGATATTGCTCTTTACAAAATTCGTCTCCCGCAGGCTCAGGACATTGCCGCGCACCAGGCGGGCGATACCAGGCCAGTCCACAAAACCGAGAATCAGGATGATGTTCCATAGTCCGGGACGGAAAATGGCTGCTGCCACAAGGACAAGGAGGATATAGGGAAACGACATCACCATGTCGGTAAAACGCATGATAATCATGTCAGCAGGTCCGCCGAAGTAGCCGGCAATCAGACCGAGCACTACGCCGATTACTGTGGAAATCACAGTCGCCATGACACCGACCAGAAGAGAAATCCGCATTGCGTACAGCAGGCGGCTCAGCACGTCACGTCCGATCTGGTCTGTCCCCAGAAGGAATTCCCGGCAGGGTGCTCCGCTGAAGGTACCCACGATCGCATCCGGTTCATAGGGGGCGATCCAGGGGGCAAGCACGGCCGCTCCGAACAGGATCGTCAGCACCACAAGGCTGATCATCGCCAGACGATGACGGCGGAAACGGCGGAACACGGTCTGCAGATAGCTTTCGTTTGTAATATCTGTCTTTTTCTTTTTTGCCATGTGGGTTCCTCCTAGTTCAGCGAAATGGTCGGGTCTACAAACGCATACAGAATATCTGTAAGGAGATTCGCCACAAGAACCACAATGGCTGACAGCAGACATACACCCATGATCACCGGATAGTCACGGCCTGTGATGGCACTCATGGTCATCAGACCGAGCCCCGGCCACGAGAACACCTGCTCAATAATCACGGCTCCTCCGAACAGTGCCGGAATTTCCATTCCGATAACTGTCACAATCGGCACAAGGGCATTGCGCAGCGCATGTTTATTGATGACTCGAAAATGTCCGATTCCTTTCGCCCGCGCCGTCCGCAGGTAATCCTGCTGCAGAATCTCCAGCACAGCACTTCGGATATACCGGATATTGCTTCCTGCCATGGAAAAAGACAGGACCAGCACCGGCATGACCATGTGCTTTGCCACATCGCCAATGCTGCCTCCTGCACCAAGCGTCGTCATACCGCTCGACGGAAGCCAGCCAAGCTTTACGGTAAATACATAGATCAGCAGCAGCGAGAGAAAAAAGCCAGGGACGCTGCTGCCCAGAAACGATATCGTGACAACAGCGTAATCGCCTTTCTCATACTGATGAATCGCGCTGTAGATACCTGACGGCACTGCCATAAGCAGACTGACGATCAGGGATACGCCCATCAGCAGAAGTGTCGGTCCCAGATGGCTTGCAATCATCGCACTGACCGGCTGATAGGACTTGATTGAATATCCCATATTCCCGTGGAGGAGCTGCCCGAGCCAGACAAAATACTGAATGTAAAAGGGCTTGTCAAGACCGAGAGCGATCTTCTTCGCTTCCACCGCCGCCTCCGAAACACGCGGACCCTGCAGCATTTCCAACGGACTGCCCGCCATGCACATAATGGCGTAATCAATGATTGTAATGCCGATCAGAACAGGGATCGCAATCAGAATTCGCTTTATAATATACTTATACATGAGCGGCCTCCCTTCCTTCCGGCATCACAGAATATTTCCCGGAATTCCCATACTTCACTTTGCTATCTCCTGCTTCTGCATCCTGGACGCCGGCAATACCGCAGCAGTTTTCAGATACCAGCACCGGGCATGCCGCGTAATGTTCCGGCTCCCGTCCGAGCTTCTGCAGTGCAGGCTGCGCCTCGGCGCACTGTGGTACTGCATAGGGACATCTCGGATGGAAACGGCATCCGGACGGCGGATTGGAGCTGTCACCGATCTCTCCCTGCAAAAGATTGCGTTCCCGGTCTTTTTCCTTCGGATCAGGCACGGGCACGGCATTCAGAAGCGCCTGCGTATACGGATGAACGGGGTGACGGAAGATTTCACGCGCCTCCCCAATCTCCACAATCCTGCCGAGATACATCACGGCTATCCGGTCGCTGACATAGTTGACCGCACCGAGCCCATGTCCCACGAAAAGCAGCGTCAGATGGAGTTCCCTCTGGAGACTTTTCAGCAGGTTCAGGATCTGTGCCTGGATGGATACGTCCAGTGCGCTGACCGGCTCGTCGCAGACAATGAACCGCGGATTCAGAGACAGTGCCTTCGCAATTCCGATTCTCTGGCGCTGTCCGCCGGAAAATTCGTGGGGATACCGTCCCAGGATATGTTTCGGAAGCCCTACCATATCCAGAATCCGCACAATATCCTTCTCAACCGTATCCTTTGTCGAAATATGATGATACAGCATGGGCTGTGCAAGAATCTCAAAAATGTGTTTCCGTGGATTCAGTGAGGAATACGGATCCTGGAACACGATCTGCAGCTGCGTGCGGATCCGGCGCAGCTCATTCCTGCCAAGAGAGGAGAGATCTCTCCCTTCATAGAGGATCCGGCCTTCTGTCGGAGCCTCCAACCCCACAAGCTGCCGCCCGATCGTCGATTTCCCGCATCCCGACTCCCCGACAAGACCGAGCGTCTCACCCTCCATAATGGAAAACGAGACATCATCCACAGCATGGATATTTCCCACCGTATGGGTGATAATACCACTCCTGATCGGGTAATATTTTTTCAGGTGGTCGACCTGAATCAAAGGCTTCTTCTCTTCACTCATTCCGGCCGTCCTCCTTTTTCTGCCTTTTCTGCAGAAGCTGATTTCCCGTGCTCCTGTGCACGTTCTTTCATCACAATACATTTCGCGGTATGTCCCGGGCCGAACTCATAGTTTTCCTGGGGCTGTGCACATCTGTCACACGCAAAGGAACAACGGTCAGCAAAACGGCAGCCCGGAATCGTATCGTAGCTCTCCGGCACTATGCCGGGAATGGATACAAGAATACGGTCTGCGTCATCGCGGATCGTCGGCACAGTCTCCAGCAGCGCCTGGGTATACGGATGCGCCGGATGAGAGAACAGTCTCTCTGACGGTGCGCTCTCGATGATCTGGCCTGCGTACATGACAAGTACCCGGTCAGCCATATTGGCCACCAGACCGATATCGTGTGTGATCAGAATCATCGCCATTCCTGTTTCTCGCTGCAGCGCCTTTAAAAGATTCATAATCTGCGCCTGAATCGTCACGTCCAGCGCTGTGGTTGGCTCATCGGCAATCAGCAGGCGGGGATTGCAGGATAAGGCCATCGCAATCATCACACGCTGCCGCATGCCGCCGGAAAGCGTATGCGGATACTTTTTCATGACGCTGTGTGGATCCGGCATACCGACCCGCGCCAACAGCGCTTCCGCCCGCTTTGCTGCCTCCGCCTTCGGCAGATGCATGTGGATCCGGATGCTCTCCATCATCTGGCTGCCGACCGTGAACACCGGGTTCAGGGATGTCAGCGGGTCCTGAAAGATCATTGTCATCTCGTTGCCGCGCACCTGATCCAGCTCTTTTTCCGACATGGAAAGAAGCTCTTTACCGTCAAAGAGGACAGAGCCGTCAATGACAGCTCCGCCCCTCCCTAAAAGCCCCATAATCGATAATGAGGTAACACTCTTTCCACATCCGGACTCACCCACAATGCAGATCACCTCTCCCTCATCCACATGGAAGTTCACGTGATCTACGCTGACATTTCTGCCATAATCTCCGATAAAGGCCGTGGTCAGGCCTTTTACCTCAAGCAAATGTGCCATTCGTCTGTCCTTTCTGTTGTCCAAATGTCTCGTGATGTAAATCAGCTGTTAATCAGCCATCAGCCGTTGATATCCCAGTTCTGAACGTCGTTGAAGAAACCGTATGCACTTGGCTGCGCACCGCTCAGACGGCTGCTGACCGCCCCCTGGGCACTGATGATGTATACGGAGAACATCGGTACATCCTCCTGTACCTTCCTGTCCACGATGGAATACAGTCCCCTGATTTCTTCGATATCGCTGGTCTGCTGTGTACCTGCAAGTGCCTCACTGATGGAATCATCCGCATAGCCGGTCCAGCTTCCCTCACCGCTCAGCAGCCAGTCCACATCCGGATACGGATCAACCGGAGCATACGTATACTGAACTGCCATGATATCATAATCCGTCGTACCTGCCACTGTCATCAGTGTCGCCAGATCCACTGTCGTCACCTCGACATTGATGCCGACTGCCGCCCACTGTGCCACCAGCACCTGAGCGCCATTTACGAATGTGCTGTCTCCGGAATTCACATAGAAACGAAGCGTCTGGGAGCTATCCCAGCCTGCCTCAGCAAGCAGCTCCTTTGCCTTCTCAGGATCGTAGGAAACCGGCTCAACGGAATCGTCAAAGAACGGGCTGGCAGAGGACAGGAAGCCGTCAACCACTTCGCCGTGTCCTTTCAGCAGCTGATCTACCAGCTGTCTGCGGTCAATGGCATAGACCAGCGCCTGGCGCACTCTCGCATCCGGAATATTTGCAGTCTGGATAAATGCAGACTGATTTGTGATCGGCAGACCGTAAACAGTCTCCACATTTTCCAGGGCCTCGATGCTCTCGTAATCCTCCTGGGGAATTGCCGCCATGGTGTGATGTGTGATATCGATCTCCCCTGACTGCAGACCGGAGTAGATCTGGCTGCCCTCCACGATCTTGATATTCAGCTTACCGATCTTCGGTGCACCCTTCCAGTAGTTTTCATTGGCTGTATAGGAAATATAGTGATCTGTATCATAGTCTGTCAGGATATACGGTCCGCTGACTACATCCGGATGATTGAACCAATCCAGAGTCAGCAGCTCCTCCTC
This sequence comes from Lachnospiraceae bacterium, assembly GCA_004557975.1. GTDB lineage: Bacteria > Bacillota > Clostridia > Lachnospirales > Lachnospiraceae > Choladousia. The sequence continues at coordinate 38,830 of SFEV01000021.1, read as the reverse complement.
ACTGTACTCTCCCAGCACATGCTTCGGAAGTGTGTGAAGGTAACGTCCGTACGTATTCTCAAAGGTAGTCAGAGCCATCGGATACTTCGAGGTGAACTGAACGGTCTTCTCGTCCACCGCGCGGATTCCCGCTATCTCTGTGGCCCCCGCTTCCACGAAACCGTCATCACCGACGCCTTCGAACGCGTAAAGCATCATGGTCGCATTGTTGATCACCGGGCTGGCAAGGCACAGTACTGTGAACTCCACATCTTCTGCCGTCACCGGTGTCCCGTCTGACCAGGTCGCCTCATCACTGATATGCACCGTAAAGGTCAGGTTGTCCTCTGTCGTCACAGAGTCTGCGAGCATCGGCTGAAAATTCAGCTCTGAGTCCAGCTCTACCAGCGGCAGAAACTGCAGTCCCACTGCATATTTATTAATCTCAGTCTGATCGATAGCCAGCGGATTTACTCCGCCCAGAGAGTCTGTAACACCTACATTTACAATCTTGTTTGCTCCGTCACCTTCAGCAGCAACTCCGAAACCTGCCGTGGCTGCTGCTACAGATGCAGCCAGAGCTACACTGATCACTTTTCGCATGAACTTTTTCATCAAATCTCCTCCTTCTCTTTTTTGTGGATAAAACACAAATCCCATCAAAACTTTGTTTCCCTACCAAATCTATATGAAATATGTGATTTAGTTTTATCTATTTTATTATATCATACTTTTCTTGTCAAATACATTTTTCATATTTGATAAAATAATTTGATTTTTTTCTCAAAACTTGACAAATCAAACAATTCAGGTTATAGTACAATCACTTTTTAGGCAATTTTACCAAATGAAAGTTGGTGATTCTCGGATGAAAAATGTATTAAATTACCAGACTTGTGAATATGACTGCGGACCGGTATCTCTTCTGAACGGCATCCGCTATCTTTTTGACCGGGAAGAAATTTACCCGGATCTTGTGAAATTCATCATGCTCTACTGCATGGATACCTACAATGAAAACGGGGAACTGTGTAAGCGTGGGACCTCCTCTGCCGCCATGCACTACATGTCCAACTGGCTGAATCACTTCTCTGAGACCAGGAATTTCCCAATCCACTGCGATTACGTGACAGGAGAACAGGTTGCCCTTGTTCCCGGAAGCCAGCTCTGGATGGCACTTGAATCAGGCGGAGTCGCTGTAGTACGTGTGCACCTTGAGTGCTGGCACTACGTACTTCTGACCGGTCTTTCCGGTGACTATGCTCTGGTCTTCGACCCATATTATGAGGAAGAGGATGATCCGGAATTCGATGAAGAATACCAGACGGATGAAATTCATTTCCTTTACGATACGCCAAAGCGTGCCAACCGCTCTGTCTCCATTGCACGGATCAACCGCACGGACACCGGCTATTACCAGATGGGAGCATTCAAAGGACGTGAAGCTGTCATTATGTTTAACGTTTCCAATGGCGCAGTGTGACAGATAATATGTCTTCAGAGATTATTTACATAACTTCGCTTCGGGGAAGCGCTGCGATCTGTGCAGGAGGATCTGGATGCAAAGAATTTCTACGCATTCAACCCAAGCTTTGACTCTCCTGTTTCATGTCCGGCAGAAAAAGAATGTGATTAGGCTGCCCTGTGGCATAAAAAATCCGGGATTTTCGCAAATAAAATCCCGGATTTTTAATATCTGTATTGATATTCCTGTATGTTCCAGCGCAGCTTTATTCAGAATTCTGTACTCAGTCCAGCAGTGCCACTGCAACATCATTCACGTTGGTGCCTGTCGGGCCTGTCACAATCAGTCCTCCTACTGCCGCCAGAGCATTGTACGCATCATTATCACCCAGAACAGAAAAGACATCCAGATTCTTCTCTCTGAGCCGCTCCACGGTATCTCCGTCCACGTAGCCTCCTGCCGCATCGGTGGGGCCGTCTGTCCCGTCGCTTCCTACTGAGAATACACAGGCATTTCCAAGTCCTGCGATTCCGGAAGCCGCAGAGAGCGCCAGCTCCTGATTGCGTCCTCCCTTTCCCTTTCCGGTGAGATGTACCACGGTCTCACCTCCGGCGATATAACAGAGACGCTTCCCGTCCTTTGCGTGAGTGCGGAGAATACTGGCCATCATGCTTCCTGCTTCCCTTGCCTCACAGCAGAGCTCATCCGTGAGAAGAACCGGTTCATAGCCCAGCTTTGATGCAGCCTGCTTCGCCGCTTCACACAGCTCACGGACACTGCCCGTAATCTGGGTCGTCACATTGGCAAGCTCCTTCGGTGTCTCTTCCTTCATCAGCGCCTGTGCCTGCTCAGACAGTTTCAGATGATACTTTCCGACGATGGATTCTGCCTGCTCACAGGTGGAAGAATCCGGATATGCCGGACCCGATGCGATCATATCCAGCGGGTCTCCCAGTATATCGCTGAGCACAATGGCAAAAACACGGGCAGGCATACATGCCTGGGCAAAACGGCCGCCCTTTACACCGGAAAGGCGTTTACGGATGGTGTTCATCTCCACAATGTCTGCTCCGCATGCCAGCAGCTGCTTCGTAATATCCTGCAGCTCCTCTCCCGGAATCAGCGGCTTCTCAAACAGTGCGCTTCCGCCGCCTGACAGAAGGAAAATCACCGTGTCGTTCTGCTCCAGAGTGCGAACCTTTTCCAGGGCCAGCTCCGTGGCCGAAAAACTGTTCTCATCAGGGACAGGATGACCTGCCTCACGGCACTCCACTCCCGGAATATCACCTTTCACATGGTCATACTTTGTAATGACAATTCCATCATCCACGCGTCCCAGAACACGCACTGCCGCTGCGGCCATCTGCCACGCGGCTTTCCCGGCCGCCACCAGGACAGTCCGGCCGCCGTCGCCCCGGAAATTCTCCAGGGCTTTTTCTACGGCGCGGTCCGGCATCACTGCATCCAGTGATTCTCTGATGATCTGATTTGCTTTCTGTCTCAATGCATCCATCTTATTTATTCACCACATTTGCAGGATTGCCGTCAAGGAAGGATTTCACATTGGCAACCGTGATATCCATGATTCTCTGGCGTGCAGCCTGAGCTGCCCAGGAAATATGCGGAGTGATCAGGCAGTTCTTTGCTGTAAGCAGCGGGTTGTCTCCCTTAATCGGCTCTGTGGATACAACATCAAGACCTGCCGCATAGACTTTTCCGCTGTTCAGTGCGTCTGCCAGATCCTGCTCTACTACCAGCTGTCCGCGGCTGTTGTTGATCAGGATAACGCCGTCCTTCATCTTTGCGATGTTATCTTTGTTGATGATTCCCTCTGTTGACGGGAACAGCGGGCAGTGCAGGAAAATCACATCGGACTGTGCCAGAAGTGTGTCAAGCTCCACGTACTCTGCCAGCTGCTTTCCTGTCTCAGACTGGAAAGCATCGTAAGCGAGAACCTTCATATCCATGGCATTCAGGATTCTTGCAGTAGCCTGTCCGATTCTTCCGAGACCGATAATACCTGCTGTCTTTCCGTACAGCTCAATCATCGGGTAATCCCAGAAGCACCAGTCATCGTTGTGCTCCCATCTGCCTTCCTTCACTGCATTGTCATGGTGTGCATAGTGAGAACAGATCTCAAGGAGAAGTCCTACTGCGTACTGACCAACGATCTGTGTTCCGTAGGTCGGCACGTTCATGACCGGAATTCCTTTTTCTTTTGCATACTGGTAATCAATTACGTTGTATCCTGTAGCCAGAACTGCAATCGCCTTGATATTCGGGCATGCGTCAAGAGTCTCTTTTGTAATCGGTGTCTTGTTTGTGATAACGATATCAGCATCTCCGATTTTCTCACGGATCACCGGAGCATCCGCATAAGAAACACGGTCATAGACTACCAGCTCTCCCAGCTTCGCAAGTTCCTCCCAGGAAAGATCTCCCGGGTTCTCTGTGTAACCATCAAGTACTACAATCTTCATATTTTATCCCTTTCTTTTAGAAAACACCCTGCTGCAGCATTGCTTCTGCAACACGCTCAAAGCCTGCAATATTTGCTCCTGCAACCAGATTATAACCCAATCCGTTTCTTTTTGCAGCATCGACAGAATTTTTGTAGATCGTATTCATAATATTGTGAAGCTGTGCATCGACCTCTTCCTCTGTCCATACAAGGCGCTCGCTGTTCTGGCTCATCTCAAGTGCAGATGTGGCAACACCGCCGGCGTTGACAGCCTTGGACGGAGCTACGATGATGTCTCCCTGATCCATCAGGAAACGAAGAGCGTCATTTGTAGTCGGCATATTTGCAACTTCGATATAGTAGCGGATATGATTTGCCGCAATCATTTCTGCTTCTTTCATATGTACATCGTTCTGCATAGCGGACGGCATACAGATATCCACCTTTACGCCCCACGGCTTCTCACCCGGGAAGAATTCCACGCCGAATTTATCTGCGTAATCCTGTACCTTGTTTCTTCCGGAGTTTCTCATTGTCACCAGATAGTCAATCTTTTCCGGAGTGGTTACACCGTCCGGATCATAGATGTATCCGTCAGGACCGGAAAGTGTCACAACCTTCGCACCAAGCTCTGTTGCCTTCTTGCAGATACCCCATGTAACATTACCGAAGCCTGCGCATGCGATTGTCTTGCCCTTGATGTCCTGTCCGTCGTCTTTCAGGACATTTTCCAGATAGTATACAGCACCGTATCCTGTAGCTTCCGGGCGAATCAGGCTGCCGCCGTAGGAGAAGCCCTTGCCGGTCAGAACACCGTTTTCAAAAACACCCTTCAGTCTTCTGTATTCTCCGAAAAGATAACCGATCTCTCTTCCGCCGCATCCCATATCTCCTGCCGGAACATCCACGTCCGGTCCGATGTAGCGGTATAATGCCTGCATAAAACTCTGGCAGAAACGCATGATCTCATTATCACTCTTTCCTGTCGGGTCAAAATCAGAGCCGCCCTTGCCGCCGCCGATGGGAAGACCGGTCAGACTGTTCTTGAAGGTCTGCTCAAAGCCAAGGAACTTCATGATACTGGGAGTTACATTCGGCTGGAAGCGAAGACCTCCCTTATACGGTCCGATTGCACCGTTAAACTGGCAGCGATAGCCTGTATTGGTATGCCAGTTTCCATTGTCATCCTGCCATACAACGCGAAACGTGAACATTCTCTCCGGCTCCACCATACGGTTCAGCAAATCTACCTTTTCGTATTCCGGATGTTTCTCGACAACCGGCTCCAGAGAAGACAGAACCTCTTCTACAGTCTGACAAAACTCCGGCTGCTCCGGATATTTTTTCTTAACACTTTCAATCACGCTGTTTATATATGCATTCATTTTATTTTCCTCCAAAAGTAATCTGCATCACTTTATTTTGTTCTTAATTCCTCAAATGCCTTTGCCATTCTCTTCATTGCTTCAACAATACGCTCGTAGCTGCATGCGTAGGAAAGACGGATATATCCTTCTCCCTCTGTTCCGAAAGCGGAACCCGGAACTGTAGCCACACCTGCGTTATCCAGCAGATAATCAGCCACCTGTGCGGATGTCATTCCAAGAGATTTGATATTTACGAAGATGTAGAATGCGCCTTCCGGTGTTCTGCAGCTGATGCCTTCCATGGCGTTGAGAGCTTCTACAGCATAATTTCTTCTCTTCTCATACTCTTTTACCATGAGCTGTACATCCGGCTCTGCCTCGCGCAGTGCTGTAACGCCTGCATCCTGTACGAAGGAAGCTGCACATGTATTGATATACTGGTGAACACGAACCAGACCCTGGATCATCTCAACAGGAGCTGCACAGTATCCAAGTCTCCATCCTGTCATGGAATAGCATTTGGAAAAGCCGTTCAGTGTAATGGTTCGCTCTTTCATTCCCGGAAGTGAAGCGATACTTACATGCTTTGCTCCGCCGTACACCAGTTTCTCATAAATCTCATCGGCAACTACGATCAGGTTATGCTTCTTTGCGATATCAGCAAGCTTCTCCAGTGTCTCGCGGCTCTGTACTGTACCGGTGGGATTGCCCGGTGTATTGATAACCATCATTTTCGTTTTCTCTGAGATCTTGCTCTCGATCTCATCCATATCGATCTGGAAGTTGTTCTCTTCCTTCAGAGAATATGTCACCGGAACAACACCGAAGAAATTCGGAACATGAATGTAATTCAGCCATACCGGGTTCGGTACCAGTACCTCATCTCCGGGATTCAGGAATGCTGCTATGGATGCGTACGTTCCCTCACCTACACCGATGGTAACAAGGATTTCTTCCGGCTTGTACTCAACACCGTTCTCTCTTGTCAGCTTCTCAGCGATTGCTGCACGCAGCTCCGGTGTACCGTAATTGGATGTGTAGAATACATGTCCCTTTTCCAGGCTGTCGTATGCTGCTTTCTTGATTACCTCCGGTGTGTCAAAGTCGGGACGTCCGATTTCCATATGGATGATGTCACGGCCTTCTTTCTGCATCTTGTTGGCACGCTCCATCATTACACGGATTCCGGAAAAAGGAAGTGCCTCCATTCTTTCTGATGTATTAAACATTGCTACATTCTCCTTTCCATTTTTTCAGGCTTCCTGCCTGTTTCTGATCTCATTATAGGCTCTGCAAATAATAAAGTAAAATGAATTAATTCTATTGAAAATATTTACCCCGTTTATTATTAGACTGTGTCATGAATACCTCTGCGCTCCATTCCCATGCAGGCTGAAATATGGTCCGCGAAAGCAGCTGCCTTCTTCTGAATATCCCTGATTTCCATAATACTGCCTGGAGCGTTGGCCGTCTCTGCCATGGCAAAGTTACCGGGCAGTATAAACGATTTATTCATATTCAGACTGCCGATCAGCTGCCTCTCCAGAATATCACCACCGCTGTATCCGGATACAATCAGAGAAAACAGACATTTGTCCGCAAAAGGTTTTTTGCGGAACAGCGCTGTCAGGCGATTGATGAACGCCGTCAGATTTGCCCCCAGCGCGTCGTTGTAGTTGGGACAGAGAAGGAGCAGACTGTTGCACTCCTCCAGAGCAGGATATACCTCCTCCACAATAGGGCCTCCGTAAAAGCAGCCTGAATTCCGGCTGAAATACATGCACATATCATAAGGACAGCCGGCACAGTCGCGGATTGCTCCGTTTCTCAGTGAAATCTCCCGCATCTCAATCCCGGACGGAAGATTTTTCTTTACCTCATTCCACAGCATCAGAGTGTTGGAAGTGGAAGGATTACAGGAGTGGATGCAGAGCATCCTGGGTCTTTGATATGCAGGCTTCTGGAAGGAAGCGACGCGCTTTGCCAGATCTCTGGCCGACTCAAGATACGCCTCATGGAGCGTGCACTTTTCATTGGCGGCAATAATGCTGTAATTTTGCAGGCTTCCTGTCCCCTCGGTGAGAGGCCGTCCCACAAACCAGCATCCCGCCCGGTTGGCTGTCCGCGCCACTTCGCGGCCTGCAGATTTTGTATAATACTCTCCCGTTCCATCGATCAGAATTCCTCCGACACTGTCCTTCAGACAGCCCGGACAGGTCCGCAGGATCTCCATCATGCCATATAAGTTCAGATTGATACCGGATTCTCCCAGAAATGCCGCAAACAGAAGATGTTTCTTCTGCAGCTTCCCCTGGGATGCCGCAGACCGCAGCTCCCCCGGATCCCGGATCGTCTGCAGGATCTGGATATCTTTCAGCGCATACGTCAGCACAGACTTCAGCCTGTGTTCTCCATTCTGCTCCGGCCAGATTACAATTAATTCCATAAAATTTTCCTCAGACTGTCAAATGCTTCCTCAAGTCTTTCGAAGAGCGGATCCGGGATGGGACAGTTCTCCCACCTGATGCCATCAGGAGTCTGGCGGTTCAGAGCGCCGAAATACAGCCCGTTCAGATACGCAGCACTGTAATTCCACTCTCCCCGCAGAAGTGCCAGGACCGTAAGAACGGCGGAAGATATGGCCGGAGCCAGGAAAGGTTTAAATCCCATGGCGCGGATTTCCATATTTGCACCGACCGTCAGCTCTGTAAGCTTCCTGGAACACTGGTCATCATAATGCTCCGGATCCAGGCTGTTGGCAATGACGAGCTCTTTTCCATGGGGGCCGAAAGCACGTCCCTCCGTAAGGTAAAGCCCGAACTCCGGATACTTATTCGCGTAGTACGTGGCGCGGGCATTCATCACACCCAGCCCGCATCCGCGGATCTGATCCGGTGTCAGAGCTCTTCCGTGGTCTCCCGTTTCCGTCCGGGATGCCCGCAGCGCTTCCATACAAAGAAGATCCACCGGGTCAGATACGACCACAAACAGCCCCCTGTATCCTACCAGAGCAGCCTGACGCCCATAGAGCGCGACGATTTTTCTGTTTGCTTCGTATTGCGCCATACGGACATCCTGCACTTCGCTGTCCAGCGCAGGAACACTTTTTGTGGCACAGAACAGAAATACGTCACAGTCAAACATCTCTTCCCATGTGATGGCTGACACAGGAGGCAGACGTCTGCCTCCCGGCGGTGCCACAAACTGGGACAGTTCTGTCTCCATTCTCCTGCACTGCGATTCATTCAGATCGTACAATCCGATACTTTCAATCTGATCCTCCCCCAGAAGGGTAAGGCCAATGGCCACATTTTGGCCCACATCGCCAAGTCCTGCCAGGTGAATCCGTTTCCGGTCTGTGATGTCTCTGTGCATCCACAGGGGTTTTGTCTTTTCTGCTGTGTAATCATTTTTATTATCCGGGGTCTTTCCCAGTTCCAAAATTGTCTTCATAAATTCCTCCAGTGCCGAATTTTCTGCGGATTACTTTAGGGATAAGTGAAATCTGTCACCACCCCTGCTTCGACAGAAGCATAAGCCTGCGAAGCTTTTTCAGCTCTTCTTCCAGAATTCCGGAAGGAGCCTGCAGCAGCTTTTCATGATCAAGTCCGATACCGTCCGGATATCGCGGCTCAGCAGCCACCTCACCGATCCGGTCCAGAGTCAGCTGTCTGCCGAACTGACGCCGGTACTCCTTCTCGAGTACCCTGTAAATATCCCTGGCATTTTCCAGACATACCTGCGACAGCTCATAAAGAGATGCCAGAGAGGCATTCGTCAGGAAAGAAGGTATCTCATAGGGGAGGATGGGATTGATGGACGGAATTCCCATGATTCCGCCATCTTCCTTCCCCGTACTCTTCACACCGTCGCCGCCGATAAACGGATACAGATCCGATTCAATCAGCCAGGAGGACAGATTCGGCACATTGTAAACGGCCTTGACCTTCTGACCGCTGACACGCGCCAGATCCTTTCCTCTTCCGGAAATCACTCCCACAATCAACTCTGCATCTTCCACTCCCTCCTGATGCAGATATTCCGAAATTTCTTTTGCCCGGTAGCCGCTGTGGTACAGGTCATCCACCAGAAGCACCGGTCTTTGGAAGGAGCGCACAGTCCGGATCTGCACCGGAAGTGAGGCGTATCCCGGGAAATTGGAGATTGTGAAGGAAGAAAGATCCTTCTCATATACTTTCTCTGTATCCAGTCCTTTCGTGACGGTGTTGGGGATTTTCACGCCCTTCAGTATCTTTCCGAAGGGCACACACATCTTTTTGCCGTTTAATCCCGGTGGATTCTGCTGCATCGGAACGTTGTTCTCGCTGGTAATCAGCCTGATCAGCCGGTAGTTCATAATTTCTGAAGCGAAGCACAGAATCAGCCGCCCCGGATATACCTTTGTCAGAGCTTCCAGAAGGCGGATGTGGCTGTTTCTCAGGACAAGGCGTACCGCCTCGCTGTCAGCAATGGGTTCCTTCACAGAGGAGAATGTATCATAGAATATGACAAGCGGATAACGCAAATCCAGCAGATACATATTCTCGATTCCCTCTACAGGCAGAAATCCATGGAGCTTCAGAGGTTCCAGGTTTTCTCCGTCATCCCTGCACAGTGCAAAGGAATAACTGTTCTCCTGGAAGTATTCCAGCACTTCATTTAACACGGTCAGTCTTCCATCATCAAAGGGAGTGACCTCGCCCTGTATTTTCGTGATCACCGCAGTTCTGCCTGAAATGAGTGATCTCAGGAGCTCTGCCTGTTCAATACTTCCGCATTCCTTCATCAAATCAGACGCATCCACATCGTGGAATTCTGCGCAGGAGAAGGCAGTCTCTCCGTTAAAGAGCTTCATACTCCTGGTACCGTTCTCCAGATTTTCAATTTCCGCATCGACCATCGCAAATCTGGCTGTTTTTTTGTAGACGGATTCCATGGTATACAGTCCGAGATGATAAATATAATTCTGGACACCGTCCTCCACCAGTCCCAGGATATCCCTTCCTGCATTGATGTTTTCGCGTATCCGTGTGGAGCTGACCTGCTCCAGCAGAGGCGGCAGCTTCACATATTTCTTTTCTGCCAGGATCCGTTCACTGCAGATTTCCTTCTCCCTGCGCATTTCAGCTCCTTCACTCTCTGCGTTTCTGGAAAAAATAATATGCGGAAACTGATGAATGGAACCTTCCTCCGGTTTATTTTTATATGCAGATGCATTTTTCACAACATCGCTGCCCACGACCATATGCACCGTTTTGCCGCCGAAAACGCCGGAAAGCTTTCTCATATCCTCCGGATTCGCAATGTTGACCGGTATTTCCTCCGGAAACAGATAGACCTCATCCATATCTGCCGTTGACATGGCGAGAATTTTTCTGCGCACTTCAAAGGGCTGCGGCTTCTTGGACCAGGAAAACTCATCGAGAGCCAGATACACCCGAAATCCCATCTCTCTGATTTTTTCCACGATCTGTTTATGGCCCACAGAGAAAGGATCAAAGGTCCCCGGGAAAAATGCCGTCGGAAGGTTTTTCTGTGCAAAGGGATGAGAGCCTGTGGCGGCAATATAATCGTTGATAAAGCGATAGATTCTGTTCAGTGCTGCTCCGTTAAAATATACGTACAATCCCAGCTTTTCCCAGTTGAGAAGCGTCAGAATCTTTCTCGCAAGAGCGGAAAAATACTGCTGCTTTTCTTCCAGGGTAAGACTGTCGTTTCCGAACAGCTCATATCCTGTGATATAGAAAGCTTCCTGGGCAATCTCATCCCGGTAATCCGCCATACCGATACACAGGATTCCCAGAGCCTGAGAACGTTCCTGAGCAGATATTTCTTCCGGGCAGTTGTGAAGAATTTTTCCGGCTGTTTCCAGTGATGCGATCACGGTTCTGTTGTGTGTACCACTGCACAGTCTGCGAAGCTGAGAGAGAATGTAATCCCGCTCTGTCCGGCCAAGGAGTGCAAACATCTGGCCCAGACAGGGAGGAATATACTTGGAAACAGCGTATTCCTCAATTTCAAGTGCACGGATCAGCTCCAGCACGATCTCATGGCATTGTGTTTCTGTCAGGAACGGTACAATGGCAAGAAGATTGTCTCCTGCCTGACGGCGGTTTACAATCTGTCCCGAAAACTGCAGCATATGAAGCAGATGGGAGGCATACTGATACAACTGCTCCGGACTCTCCTCCACACCCTGGCGCTTTTTCAGGATCTCCATATTGATAAATTTATAGATCCACGGCACCTCCGACCGCTGATTTTCCATATACAGATTGGTCATGTCATAGTAGATCATTCCGTGTTCACTGGGAATATCATAAAATTCCCGGATTCTGGCCGCAAGGAACTGTACGCTGTAAGGTCTCTTCTTGATATCCGGGATATACCGGTAAATCAGATCTGAGATATTGACATCCGGCTTCCATCCCTGCCGCATCCACAGCAGGATAAAGCGCAGGGATGCCACCTGACTCTCTTCCCCGTCTTCCCCTGAGATCAGAGCGCAGGCAAAATCAGTCAGCGTGCGGACCTGTTGTGCGGTGCACTGTTCGTAGGGAATTTCGGCGCTGCAGTCCATCAGGAAAAACAGTGTCAGGGAATCATAGCTTCTGCGGCAAAGGCTGATATACGCTTCCAGAATATGCTCTTTCTTTTCCTGGTTCAGGCGCTGCAGCAGCGTATGCAGTACGCTCTTCATGGCAAATCCCGCAAATCGGCGCTCCCGCTCTGCCGCGTGTACCTCCGGATACAGCATTCTCTCCAGAAAGCGCTGGAAAACCGTCTCCAGGCTGTCGCCCACCTTCGGTGCATGGTAACCCTTCGGAATCTCTTTGCCGAAATTGATTTCATAGCCTGAAATCAGAATTCCTGCGATATTGGCAGCCTGACGCCGGATATCACCATCCCTGTGAGAAAGCATATCGAACAGAAATTCGAGAATCACACTTTTCTGGTTCTGGGGAAGATAAGCGGAGTATTCTTCTATTGCGGTCAGATATGCGCGCACATGACGCCAGTCTCTCTCGGAACGTATATTCTCGAGGAAGCTGATAAACTGTTCCTCTCGCATGGTAGTGCTCATAATCGCCAGATTGGAACGAATGGCAAGCTTTTTAAACCGGCGCACAATTTCCTCATCATTCATGAGAGATGCATAATTCTCTCTCTCCGGTTCTCCCGGCGGCGATACGAGATCCACAGAACACCCCAGGGAGATCATATAATTTTCAAAATCCTTCAGTTTTGCATATACTCTGGCGTACCGCCTCTTTTTGGCCTCATCCACGTTGTCAAGCTTGCCGAGGATCACCTCATAAGCGTCATCCAGGCTCCAGAAACGGATATGCTCCGTCCTGTTTTCATCATAATTGCTTTTCACCCTGAAATCCGCGTAGATCAGAAGCAGGCTCTCCGCGGACAGATTTTCCAGTTCCAGATCCCATACGGAATGGTTGGAAGCAATATCACCAATGGATTCCAGGTGATGATTCCGGCAGTACTGGAACGTGTAATAATAGTGGAGATACGGAACTCTCCTGCCCTCCTCCGGGCGGCACCCGTACTTTCCGATATCATGCATCAGGGCAGCGCCGGACATCAGTCCCAGATCCACAGGGACACCCCTGTGCACAAGCTGTCTCGCCATGTACATGGACACGTGATGGACTCCGGCGATATGTCCCAGCGTATTGTACGGGGTACATACCTGTGAAAGGCGCATGAATGTATAGACATGCTTCTGCTCGAAGCATTCCAGAAACCGTTTATATTCACTGAGAATGCTGCAGTACTGTTCCTCTTCTTTTTTCAGAAGAGCAAAACTGCGGCAGGGATCAAATGGAAGCTCCGCAGACTCCCGCAAAAAGAGCCGGGTCAGTGTCTGTGCAAAATACTCCACCGCCTGCTGTGCACCGGGAAGATTCTTTACTGAAAAATTTTCCGGAAAGTACTCTGCCAGAAGCCAGTGAAATGTATAGTTGAGCCAGCCCTCATCAGGAGGCTGTTCACACACACTGTCCATCCAGGGCCGGCATAACTGCAGGACCTGTTCCGGATCGACTCCGCTTTGAGGTATCTCATATTCCGTGATTCTGTTTCTATCGCACATCTTTTTTCTCCATTTTCCACTTACACAAAAGAAGGAACACCATTTTCGGCGTTCCTTCTTCTGTAAGGCTTTATAAAACTGCAGTTTCCGGGCTTATCCGAAAATCAGATTCACTGTATTTTATTTTAGGAATTGTAAACATTCTTGTCCAGCTGACCCTCTGATGCGTTTACGATTACGTTGACAGCAGCATCACCGATAACGTTCAGCGGCAGCAGAGACATCTCAACAGGTCTGTTGATAGCAACTACGAGAGCATATCCAAGGAGGCATACGTCTGTCGTCCATCCCATACCGGAAAGAACCGTGAAGATCATTGTGGTACCAGCAATCGGGATAGCCGGTGTACCTGCAGCTGCACAGATGGAAAGAAGAGCCATGACAATCAGGTTAGCCGGTGTAACATTGATTCCTGCTGCCGTTGCAATAAATGTAACAGCGAACATATGCATCATTGTAGTACCGTTCATGTTGATCGTCATACCTGTCGGAAGAACGAAGCTTGTGATCTCCTGAGAGCATCCCAGCTCTTCCAGACATGTCTTTGTGTTCAGCGGAAGTGTTGCTGCGGAGGAGTTTACGGAGAATCCGAATACTCCGACCTTTGCCATCTTCTTCAGGAATTTCATCGGGTTCAGACCGGTTGTAACGAAAATTCCGAGAGGATAAAGAATACAGCAGGTAATCAGCAGTGTAGCCATTGCAGATACAATGTAAGCAGCTGCCGGCTTCAGATACTCTGCACCGTAGATAGCGAAGGTTCTTGATACGAGACAGAAAATAGCAACCGGACCGATCTTGTTGATCAGGAAGTTCAGATACATCTGAATTACTGCGTCACAGCTCTCAAATACCTTCTTCAGCGGAGCTGCCTTCTCGCCGAGAGCGTTCATGCAGATACCGATTACAACTGCAGTGAACACAACTGCAAGAATGCTGTTGTTTGTGCTGAATGCAGACGTAATGTTGTTCGGAACAGCATTTACGATAACTGCAAGGGGGTTGAACGCGTCAATCGTATTTGCCTCTCCAAGGCCGTCTGCCACCAGTGTTACGTTAAACAGTCCCATGGACCGGATGATATATGCAACTGCACATGCAATTGCAGCACCTACTGCATAGAATGCAAAGAATCCAATCAGAGTCTTTCCTGCAATTCTTCCAAGCTTTGTGGAGTTGGAGATACTGCAGAGTGCCAGACTCAGGGATACAAGTACAAGCGGAACGATTGCCGCCTGGAGTCCCTTCATAAATAACTGGCCGATGATGTAGAAAATACCGATTGATTTTACACCGGCTGCTGCTGTAATATCCTGGAACAGAAGATCATTGATTGTCTTCCATGTAGCTTCACCGCCGTTGTTTAACAGGTTCTGACGGATCATCATAAAAATCAGACCAACTACAATACCGCCAACAAGTGCAGCAATCATTTTCTGCGCTATAGGTCTCTGTTTTTTATTGCTTTTTCCCATGTTTTCTCTCCTCTTTCATTAAAATTTTCTTCCGAAGCATCCGCCCGGGGGATTTTACCGGAACGCTTTGATTTCGATATTCTCCTGTCTGAACGCTTCTGAGATTTTCTTAACAAAGGCGATGGCCTTAGGTCCATCTCCGTGTACACAAAGAGTATCTCCCTTGATATCCAGTTCCTTACCGCTGTATCCCGTAACCTTTCCTTCCTTGATCATGCGAATGCAGCGCTTGATGGCCACATCTTCGTCAGTGATCATGGAGCCTTCCAGTTTTCTTCCTCTCAGAGAAAGGTCATCTTCGTAGGCGCGGTCCGCGAAAATTTCACATGCGGTGCGAAGTCCGATTTTTTCTGCTTCTTCACCGAGAACAGCACCTGCACAGTAGTACATAATAATATCAGGGTCGATTTCATAGCATGCCTCACAGATAGCTCTTGCCAGCTGTCTGTCATTCTGGCACATGTTTCCCATGGCTCCGTGCGGTGCAACATGATGAATCTTGATTCCGTAGCTTGTGGTAAATGCAGAGAGCGCTCCGATCTGGTATTTCACGTAATTCTTTGCCTCTTCGAAGGACAGGTACATTTTCCTCCTGCCGAAGCCAAGAAGATCCGGATAGCTGGGATGTGCTCCCACTACTACGCCTCTTTCGGCTGCCATTTTTACAACCCGCTCCATCACCATCGGATCACCGGCATGCCATCCGCATGCCACATTTGCTGCGGTAACATACTTCAAGATCTCTTCATCGTCGCCAAGCTTGTAAGCACCAAAGCTTTCACCAATATCGCTGTTCAGATCTACTGAATACATATCTTTTCCTCCTTGTGTCACCGTTGATTTACAGATTCTTTATGACCGGTCTATATTGCATCTGTATACAAACCTTCCATGCGTCCACGGAAAGCGCAGCGCATACAGATGTAACCAAATTTAACTGTTCAGAGACTGATCAAGCTGTTTCAGCTCCTCAAGCTCCCTGATGTATAACAGGTGTGCCAGCTCCATGCTGACGTGAATAAAGCGAACCCTCATGCCAGGCTTCGCCTGGGCGATTTTCGGAAGATCCACTGTAATGATTGTTCCGATTTTTGTGTAACCTCCTACCGTCTGCCTGTCAGCCATCATGATAAATGGCTGTCCTGTCGTCGGTACCTGGATAGATCCAAATGCAATTCCGTCACTGATGATATTTCCGTCTTTCAGATGCTTCACCGGCACCTCGCGCTCCAGTCTGCATCCCTGACGGTCGAATTCATTCGTTACTTTGGAACTGTACCAGAAAAACTTTCTCTGCTCTTCCTCGGAAAAAGCTTCCTCCTGCGGTCCCAGCACCACTCTGAGGGAAACCTCATCCTCAGGATATACAGGAAGCGGGCAATGTCTCTTTTCCATTCCGGGAAGTGTGGCCTTCGGCGCCGGAAATCCGATTCTGTCTCCCTGCTTCAGAGCTCTTCCTTCATATCCTCCCAGCTTTTTCGCAGCCAGAGTCGACTTTGACTCCATAACAAGAGGGATATCCAGGCCGCCCGCAAAGGCAATATAGCCCCGGCATCCGCCGCCGGCCGCAAAGCCGAATTTCAGCACATCTCCTGCATGAACTGCCACCGCCGCGTACATGGGAATCCTTTCTCCGTTTATGGAAGGCTGCATATCGCCTCCGGTGACTGCGATGACATTGTCCTGATCAAACTGAAGCTCCGGGCCCTTGAACGTTATTTCAAGTGCCCCCTCTCCCTGGGGATTACCCACAAGAATGTTTGCAATGTGAAAAGCTCTGGCATCCATCGGTCCCGATGGTGTAACGCCATACTGCTGATATCCAAATCTTCCCTCGTCCTGCACCGTTGTAAGCGGACCGGGATCTTTTACAAGAATTCCCATATCTGACCTCCATGCTCTGTCTGATTTCGTCAAATAAATCTGCCGTTTTTCGTATCTCTATTCTTCCACGTGAACCCTGACCTGATAGGTGCCGGCCTCGTCGGCACGGCGGATTTCTGCATATTCCTTCTCCGTAACCGGAATATAGCGAATCCACTCTCCTGCATGTACCAGGAACGGGTCTTCTTTTTTATAATCACAGATTGTCAGCGGCGTAGATCCGATGATGTTCCATCCGCAGGGCTGCTCAAAGGGGATCAGATCCGAAAGATTCAGCTGTACCACAACGGAGCGGGCAGGTATTTTGACCCGGGCAGTGTCTCTGCGCTTAAACGAAAACGGCTCCTCAAATCTCGCGGAATACGGATGTCCGGGAGCAAATCCAAGCATGTACACGTAATAATCATGGGAAGAATGCTTGCGTATAATTTCTTCCACAGTCGTATTTTCCAGCTGTGCGCACAGCTCCAGGTCCGGACCGGTCTCACCGCCGTAGAGAATCGGTACCTCGCGAATGATCTTTTTCGTCCCTGCAATATCCCCCATGCTGTCGATACGCTGACGGACTTCATCGATCAGCGTGTCCAGGCGGATCACCTCCGGATGATAATGAATCATCAGGGACGCGTAAGTCGGAACCATTTCCTGGATCCCTTCCACAGGTCTTTTCTTCAATTCCTCATGTAACATGAGAACCTTCCGGTTCACTTCCAGACTGATTTCATCACCCATCTGGACGGAAATCGCACGATCTCCGGACATTAAAATTTTTACATCCATCCTACTGTTACCTCCGGTTCTGAATCATTTTACGCGCATTTTATTCTATTATTATTTAAATAGAATGTTTCTGGAAAAAATATAGCACATAAATTCGACAAATAAAAACAAATTATTTATTTATGTTTTATTAACAGTATTAATATTTTAAATAATGAATATTTCCCTGTAACCCTGAGGAAAATTCGGGTTTTATACAATTGTCGTATTATAGCGATCCATATACCGGTCCAGTCCGCTGTCAATAAAGTACTGATTAATCCGCTCTTCGAATATTTTCAGCGTGGCAATCTTTGCTTCATTCATGTCCTTATGGCGTACAATATACGTAATCCTCTCCGGCGGCTTCTTTTTATTTGCGATCTCGCTGACAAAAACCTTCTGCTCTCTCTGCAGGCGGTTCACCACGGTTACCGGCGCAATCGCCCACTTTCCCTTATGACGCAGGAACTCCGAAAACAGTGAATAAATATCCACCTCCAGACAGCTCCTTTTCCCTTTGGATACCATCTGTTCGTGCCAGATCTGATAATTGGCTTCCCACTGGAAAGCAATCTCATTTTCCGGGTTCAGCTCCTCGATGCTGATCTGATTTTTCCGGATAGCGCTGTCCCATTCCTGCACCACATACATTTTTTCCCGAAGTACCGGCTCTGAAATAATATTCTTATAATGGAGATGATGATACACAAACCCCACGTCAATCGTATGTTTTTCCAGAAGCTCGTAGATCTCGTAGGAATAGTGGGTGGAAATATTCAGCTTAAGATTCAGCTGCGTATCCTGAAAAATAGACAGGTACAGATCTTTAAAGATGCAGCTGTTCAGAGTATCTGTGCTGGCAACAGACAGATACATCTCCTCCCCCTTGTTTTTCAGCAGCATGGTTTCTTTCATGAGTGAGAGCCAGCGCTGGGCAATGGGAATAAAATCCTCACCCTGCGGCGTCAGTTCCACTTTTTTGTAGCCCTTTTTACGTATCAGCAGCGGTACATCCAGCTCCTCCTCCAGAAGCTTCAGCCTGTGGCTGACCGTTGGCTGGGAGACAAAAAGGCTCTCCGCAGTCTTTGTAATGTTGCGCGTTTTAACAAGCATGAGAAAAGTTTCAATATCTGCCTGATTCATAGTGCACCTCCATCCTTATGACTTTTTCATTCCGGATCATTTTCTGTAAGCAATACAGCAATTTTTTTCATAATACACCCGTTTTTAATAATTAACAATATTAATTTTATTAAACAAATTAATTCATTTTTCATATTTGTCAGTTTATGATATATTCGCATTAGTGGAGCAACTCCAGTATTAATTAAACGAATCAAAAACGAATCCAAAATCAAAAAGAAAAGGGAGGAAAAGACATGTTCGATATCATCAAGCATTACGACAAGGTATCACCAGAATTAGTTGAGAAATTCTCCAAATTTGAAGAGAGCGCTTCTATCCATGAGAGCATGGGCAGAAAGGGTGCTATGGGCGGAAAGATTCATCCGGTATGGCCGGGCTCCAGAATCTGCGGTACAGCAGTGACTGTTGAGGCAAGACCGGGCGACAATGTAATTGTCCACAAGGCAATCGATATGCTGAAGCCGGGCGACGTTCTTATGATCGCATACTCCGGAGACACACGTACAGGCGGTATGTGGGGCGGCATGATGAGTGCTTCCGCTCAGGCAAAGGGCTGTGTCGGCATGATCACAGACGGCGCTGTCAGAGATACAATGCTCATGAAAGAGCTGAACTTCCCGGTATTCTCCCAGGCCATCAACGTAGTGGGAACAACAAAGGCATTCCCGGGAACAATCAACCACCCGGTTGTAATGTGCGGCGTTACTGTAAATCCTGGAGATCTTATCTTCGCTGACAACGATGATGTTGTTGTTGTTCCGAAGGAAATCGCACAGCAGGTTTATGACATCACTCTTGCAAGAGAGCAGAAAGAGGAAATTCTTTTAAAGAGAATCCAGAACCACGAAGGCACAACGTATGACTTATCCGGCTTCAACAAGATTGTTGAATCTCTGAATCTCACAGAAGAGCCCGACTGATTATCAAACCACAGGATATAAATCTCGCACCGGTATTCACGCCGCATTCGCTTGAATACCGGTGCGATTCTGCTATAATGTAAATAAAAAACTACCGGGAGATGAACCAAATGGAAAAACTGATTGTTCTAGGCACAGGAAATGCCCAGGCAGTACACTGCTATAACACCTGCTTTGCCATGAAAAACGGAGAAGAATATTTTCTGACCGATGCCGGGGGCGGCAACGGCATTCTTCTCGCCCTGGAGAACCAGAATATTCCCCTGGAAAAAATCCATCATATTTTTGTTACTCATGCCCACAACGACCACATTCTCGGAATGGTCTGGATCGTCCGTATGATCGCCACCAGCATGAACAAAGGAAAATACGAGGGGGACCTGCACATTTACTGCCACTGTGAACTGGTGGAAACGATTCAGACGCTCTGCCGTCTGACCATCGGGAAAAAGTTCACGAAGCACTTCGATTCCCGTATTCTGTTTCACGTTGTGGAGGACGGTTCCCGGGAAGAGATTCTCGGCGACCGGTTCACATTCTTTGACATCGGTTCCACAAAGGAAAAACAGTTCGGTTATCAGATCCAGATGAAAAACGGTGTACTGCTTGCATTCCCCGGCGATGAGCCTTACCGCGAAGCTCTGCTTCCCTACGTTTCAGGCGCCGACTGGCTGCTTCATGAGGCCTTCTGTCTCTATGATCAGCGCGACATTTTCAAACCGTACGAAAAGCACCACAGCACGGTTATGGATGCCTGCAAGCTTGCAGAGGGACTGAACATTCCCAACCTTCTTCTGTGGCATACTGAGGATAAAGATCTGGCCCACAGAAAACAGAACTATACGGCTGAGGGCCGTGAATATTATCACGGCAATCTTTTTGTGCCGGATGACGGGGAAACCTTTTCATTTGTCTGAAGTCATCTGAAATTCTCCGAAACTTCCTGCATTCTGCGCAGAATAAGGCGGAGGTACGGCTCATACAGCCGTTACCTCCGCTTCTTTTTCACAAAGTGATTCAATATTCCACCCACTGCGATAATGGCCAGGGCAATCACCAGCACCTTTTTTGCCGCTTCCTGTGGAATCTGACCCTTATCTCCGATGGATTCCGAATAAAAGGTCAGGGTATATTCAATCTCCACAGGATCTCCCATGGCGGTGGTGTCTGCCGTGATCATCATGGCGTCATCCATCACCGTGATCGGAATCTCAAATGTGGAATTGCCGCCGTCAGTAGTCAGATTGTAATACATCTCCCCGCCGACAATCACGTAATCATAATAGGCGCTGCTCCACAGCAGTCTGGCATACGCCCTTCCATCACGCACGGTCAGAAGCGTCGGGGAACTGATGCTCGCTCTTCCGCTTCCGCCTGTCATGTTCACTTCAATGGAGTATTCGCCGTCAGAACGTCCGACCTCCACAGGCTCAGGCTTAGCAGCCGCAGTATCCTGTGCATTCTCCGCATCATCCGCCAAGCTGTCATTTCCGTCTGTACTGTACGCAAGAAGTGCCGTCTCTATCAGTTCATAGTCGGGCAGCTCTATTTTCAGCGCCTCCTTCGGAAGGCTTGACGCATCAAAAACGAGAGTTCTGTCATACCACATCTGCTTTTTTTTGCTGAAAGCGGCACAGGCAATCTCCTTATCCAGCGCTTCCACCGGTACGGTAAAGATACTTTTGCCGTTCTCTTCCTCATAGCCGATCAGACTGCTCTCCTCTGCTTTTTCCGCCTCCCGGGCAGTTCCCATGCAGACGTACTGGTAACTGAGGCTGGAAATCGTGATCCGGGCAGACATTTCTCCATTTTCCGCCAGAAGCTGTGCTTCTGTAATCCGGAAAAAGGGTGAGGAGGAATCCACCTGTATCCCGTACGTTCCGTCCTCCACATCTCTTCCATAGACAGGAACCATGCCGTATTTCCCGACAGTTTTCTGACGCAGAATGCTCCTGGCCTCCTGCAGCCGCTCCCCGTACGGATTTTCCTCCGTGGAAGCTGTCTCTCCTGCTTCTGCGGAATCACTTTTCTTAATTACAACCGGTCCGCCTGCCTGTACCGTGTGACACAAAAACGATGCGGCCAGCAAAACAGCCGGCAGACATTTCCTGAAAACTTTCTTTTTCATTCACTCATTCCCTTTATAGATATATGCTACAGATTTTTCTTCCGGTATATGAACAGTACTGAAATCAGTCCGAATACAATCAGATACGAAAACAGTACCAGAAATCCCGGCATTCCCGGCTCCTCCCCGTTGGATATGCCCCTGACCATACTGCACGTCTGAGACAGAGGCAGCAGAGAGATGACCTGGCGGAACCCGGCCGGCATCTGATCTGTGGAAAAAAACGTGTTGCACAGAAAAGACATCGGCATGATGATATACGAGGTGAACCGCGGGGCATCAGAATAGCTCTTTGCCAGAAAGGAAAGGACGAGCGCTATCGTCGAAAAAACGGTTCCGTTTAAAAAGAGTATGAAAAAGGACATCCCGTTAAAAATCAGATCTGTCCGTATGGGTGCTGTCAGCAGAAGGATAATTCCGCCGGCGTACATTCCGCGCAGACTCCCTCCGATGATCTGCCCCAGGATGAACTGCCACAGCGGCGTCGGCGATACCATCACCTGATCCAGCGCTTTCTCATACAGCCTCTGAACACTCATATTCTGGGCGATGGCACTGAAACTGCCGGTCATCGTCGCCATGGATACAATTCCCGGTATCAGGAAATGCAGATACGGCTCCCCGTGGGAAGTCGTCTGGATTCCCATGCCAAAAATAATCAGGTACATAAGCGGTGAGATCATGGCAGCCACCGTAATCTTATAAAAATCCCGGCGGAACTCCACCCACTTTTCCCATAATACTGTAATAATTCCCATGTGTACTCCCCTTCTAAATCAGTTTCCGACCGGCGCACTCCACAAAGACATCCTCCAGTGTAGTGGCACGCAAGGCCGCCTGGTTCCCTGCCTGGGACAGATACTGTATGGCCTCCTCACGGTCATGAAAATATCTGCTCACAAGACTGTTCTCTGATGTCTCATCCACTGCAAAGGCGCCCAGCTCAGTGATCAGATTGTCCGGGGTATCCAGCTTCTGCAGCCTCCCGCGGTTGATCAGCGCCACCCGGTCACAGAGCGCCTGTGCCTCCTCCATATAATGGGTGGTCAGGATAATCGTCATGTTCTTCCCGTTCAGCTTTCGCAGCAGATTCCACATCTGCCTCCTGGAAAGAGCATCCATTCCTGCAGTGGGCTCATCCAGAAGCAGAATCTCCGGATCAATCATCAGCGCCCTGCAGATCATCAGTTTCCGTTTCATTCCTCCGGAGAGATGGCGGATGGTGCGCCTGCGGTACTCCAGAAGTCCTGCAAATTCCAGAAGCTCCTCCGTCTTCTGCCGGATCACCTTACGCGGCATAAAGTACAGCCGCCCCTGATACTCCATGACCTCGTCCATATTCATATCCTGTCGCATGGAATACTCCTGGGTGATCACGCTCAGCTTCCTCTTCTGCTCGGAAGCTTTCCGGTCCAGCCTCTTTCCGTCTACCAGAATCTCACCCTCCGTGGGCAGCAGAACCGTGGAGATCATGCTGATCGTGGTGGTCTTCCCTGCTCCGTTTGGACCCAGCAATCCGAAAAATTCCCCGGTCTTCACGGTCAGATTCAGATGATCGACCGCCGTAAAATTATCAAAATGTTTCGTAAGATTTTTCAGTTCTATCATGTTTCATCCTGCTTTCGGTCATTTCGCTCCGTTGCTTATTCATCAGAGCAACATTTTATCATATCTGAAAGGAAATGTCGACACTTCTTGCCCTTTCGTTTTTTATGTGATAGACTATTAGCGGTTCAAAAAATTTTTATTCACAGGAGTGGAAAGAATATGAATTCTTTATCTTTGATCGAAACGCTCTCAAATGCCTATGGCACCAGCGGTTTCGAGGATCAGGTCGTGGAGATCGCAGAGCAGTATGCTGAAGCGGAAAAACTGGGCAGCGTCAGACATGACTGTAATCTCAACGTTTATATCAATGCAGAAAAAAACAGCGGCAATCGCCCCGTTGTCATGCTCGATGCCCACAGCGATGAGGTCGGCTTTATCGTTCAGGCGATTAAACCTGACGGTACTCTCTGTTTTCTGCCTCAGGGCGGCTGGTCTCCGTATACGGTTCCGGCGCATAAAGTAAAGGTACAGACTTACGACGGCAGCTGGGTTTCCGGTATTGTTGCGAGCGTGCCGGTACATTTTCTTCCCAGAGACCGGGAAAATGTATGTCCGTCCTTCTCAGAGATGGTCATTGACGTGGGAGCCACATCTAAAGAAGAAGTGGAAAAAGTGTTCAATATCCATATCGGCGCCCCTGTCGTTCCGGATGTGGTTTTCGAGTACAATGAGACAACCGGCATCATGCTCGGAAAAGCCTTTGACAACCGCCTTGGATGCGCAGCCGTTCTGGAGACTATGAAAGAGCTGCAGTCTGAAGATCTGGATGTGGATGTGACAGGCATACTTTCATGCCAGGAAGAAATCGGCGAGCGCGGTGCTTTCGTCACAAAGGACGTTGTGAAGCCGGACATCGCCATCTGTTTTGAAGGCTGCCCTGCCGATGACACTTTCTCACCGGAGTATATGATCCAGGCAGGGATCAAAAAAGGCCCCATGCTCCGTCACATCGACCGGTCCATGATCACCAACCCGCGTTTCCAGCGGTTTGCACTTGAACTCGGCAGAGAGCTTGGAATTCCGGTACAGGAATCCGTTCGCTCCGGCGGCGGAACGAACGGCGGACCGATACACATGTCAAACGGCGGTGTTCCGGTGATCGTCATCGGTATTCCGGTGCGTTATATTCATTCTCATCACGGTTTCGCATCTATGGAAGACTATAAGAACGGTGTCAAACTGGCTGTGGAGATTATCAGACGTTTAAACGCAGAGACAATCAAAACCTTCTAGGCGCAGCCGCCATATCACGTTCCGCATGTTCAGAACACAGAAATGATAAAATCTGCCTGCATACAAAGGAATGAACCCTTCGTATGCAGGCAGATTTTCTTTCTGTAAAAGATTTCACTTCACACGGTGCGTCTACTTAATGCAGTGGCACGCAACAAAATGTTCCGGGCTGACCTCCTTGAGCTGCGGAGTCTCCTGTGTGCACTTTTCTGTCGCGTAACGACATCTGGAAGCAAATCTGCAGCCCGGTTTGGGATTGATCGGGCTCGGAATTTCTCCCTCTATCTCTATACGTTTTTTCTTTCTCTCCTCCTCCGGGTCCGGAATCGGAATTGCTGACATCAGCGCCTCTGTATAAGGGTGCTTCGGATTTGTATACAGTTCATAGGAAGGTGCCATTTCCACCATCTTGCCGAGATACATAACACCCACGCGGTCAGAAATGTGCTTCACCATGGACAGATCATGGGCAATGAACAGATACGTCAGTCCGCGTTCCTTCTGGAGTCTGATCAGCAGGTTGATAATCTGCGCCTGAATGGACACGTCAAGTGCTGAAATCGGTTCATCACAAACGATAAACTCCGGTTCAATGGCAAGTGCCCTGGCGATACCGATACGCTGTCTCTGGCCTCCGGAAAACTCGTGAGGAAAACGATTGGCGTGCTCGCTTGTCAGTCCGATGGTCTGCAGCAGCTCATAGATTTTCTCTGTCCTCTGCTGTCCTGTGTACAGTCCGTGGATATCAATACCCTCACCGATAATATCACCCACCGTCATACGGGGATCCAGTGAGGAGTAGGGATCCTGGAAAATAATCTGGGCCTTCCTGGTGAAGGCTTTCTTTTCCTTTCCCTTCAGTTCATTGACCTTAATGCCGTCAAATATAATCTCTCCGGAGGTGGCCGGATACAGACCCATGACCGTCTTGCCGCATGTCGTCTTGCCGCAGCCTGATTCTCCTACCAGTCCCAGCGTCTCTCCCTTGTAAATTTTAAAATCAATACCATCCACAGCTTTAAGAATGGCATTTCTGCCCACCTTAAAATACTTTTTCAGATCTTTGACTTCTACTAAAACTTTTTTCTCACTCATTACCTGACACCTCCACTCAGCTCGACGATGCCGCGCTTTTTCGCCTCTTCGCTAAGCATCCAGCATTTGCAGGTATGTGTATCGGAGAAAACTTTCGACTCCGGAACTGCTCTTCTGCAGATCTTCATACCGTACTCGCATCTCGGTGCAAATGCACACCCTGTCGGCGGATTCAGCAGGTCAGGCGGCGTTCCCTCCAGCGAATACAGCTCCGCCTTATTCTCCATCTTCAGAGTCGGGACGGATTTCAGCAGCGCCATGGTATAAGGATGCTTCGGCTGATAGAATATTTCATCTACCGTTCCCTTTTCAAGGAAGGTTCCTGCATACATTACCTGAATTCTGTCCGCATGGGCAGCCACCACTCCGAGATCATGGGTTACCAGAATAATTGCCGTGTTGAATTCCTTCTGAATATCTCCCATCAGATCCATAATCTGTGCCTGAATCGTCACATCCAGTGCCGTCGTAGGCTCATCGGCGATCAACAGATCCGGGTTGCATGCCAGCGCCACAGCGATCATTGCACGCTGACGCATACCGCCGGAGAATTCGTGGGGATACTGATTGATGCGGACCTTGGGATTGGGAATCCGTACCAGCTCCAGCAGCCGCAGAACTTCAGCATAGATTTCCTGCTGGGATTTATCTGTATGCAGCCGGATACCCTCGGCAATCTGTGCCCCGATCCTTGCCGTTGGATTCAGTGACGTCATGGGGTCCTGGAAAATCATGGATACTTCGTTTCCACGTACTTTCCTTCTCTCCTTTTCGGAGAGCTTCAGAATATCTCTTCCGTTCAGAATAATCTGGGATTTTTCTCCAATGATAGTCTGGTGCTTCGCAAGAATACCGATGATGGATTTGGCCGTCACAGTCTTGCCGCAGCCGGATTCGCCGACCAGCGCCAGAGTTTCGCCCTTATTCAGATGGAAGCTTACACCTCTTACTGCCTTTACAATACCGGCATACGTCCTGAAGGATACTTCCAGATCTTTTACTTCCAATAATTTCTCAGCCATTTTTTCACCTACTTTCTCAGCTTCGGATCAAGTGCGTCCGTCAGTCCGTCACCGATCAGATGAAAAGATAATACAGTCAGTACAATCATCAGACACGGGAAAAACAACTGATACGGATCAAACATCAGTCTCGTCTGATAAAGAGATGCAAGTGCTCCCCAGCTTGTCTCCGGAGGCTGAACACCCAGCCCGATGTAACTGAGAAATGACTCAGAAAAGATAAAGCTTGGAATGGAAAGTGTCAGATTAACAATAATAATACCGAGAGTATTCGGCAGCAGATGCTTTATGATAATCCTGGCCGGGCTGGAGCCGAGGGCCGTTGCCGCACTGACAAAATCCTGCCCTTTCAGCTGCATCACCTGACCACGCACCATGCGGGCCGTTCCGGTCCAGGCTGTAATCGTCATAGCAAAAACAAGAGAAAACATACTTCTGCCCATCACAAAAGAAAGAATTACCACCAGAACCAGGTAGGGAATTGAACTGATAACCTCAATCACACGCATAATGAAATCATCTGTTTTTCCGCCAAGATAACCGGCGATACCGCCCAGAGCGCTGCCTATTACAAAGCTGACAACTGTACACGCAATTCCGATGATGATGGAAATTCTTCCACCGTAACATACACGCGTAAAAATATCACGTCCCATTTCATCTGTACCGAACCAGTACGTACCATTCGGTCTCGTATTAGCAATAGAGTAATCAATGTACTGGTAATCTTTGCCGGAAATCACCGGACCGAAGATCACCATCAGTACTACCAGAATCAAAATAATCAGACCAAGCATGGAAAGCTTATTGGATCGAAAGCGTCTCCAGACGTCTGACCAGAATGTAATACTCGGCTTACTGATTTTCTCGGCATCCAGGCCTGCCGTTCCTACCACCTCAAAATCGTCTTCCGCATATACAATTTTACTGTTTTCTACCATAAGCTCCTCCTACCTGGTGTCTTTGGCAACACGAATACGCGGATCTACCAGACCATACAGAATATCCACAAAAAACAATGCCACAATATAAGTAAACGCGAAAAAGATCGCCATACCAAGAATCATATACGGGTCTGAATCGCTCACTGCCTTTACGTAATGCTGACCCATTCCCGGAATTGAGAAAAACTTTTCAATGACCATGGAACCTGCAAATACATTGCTGACAGCCACCGGTACCATTGTAACAATCGGAAGAATCGCATTCCGGAATACATGCTTAAATACAAGTCTGGTCTTGCTGCATCCCTTCGCCGTCGCTGTCAGAATATAATCCTCACCCAGGACGCTGATGGTACTTGTCCTCATATATTTACAGTACGTGGCGATACCGGGGATCGAATAAGCAACAACAGGCAAAACGTAATGAATCGGTTTGCCCCATCCCATAATCGGCGTCAACTTCCATTTGAAGCCTACAAAGTACTGAAGAATCGCGCAGAATACGAAGGAAGGAATACAGATTGCCAGCACGACCAGCACTCGTATGACCTGATCCCCCAGCTTCTCGCGATAAAGAGCCTGCACCATTCCCAGCAGGACACCGATCACCACCTGAATCACAATCGCTATCAGACCGATCTTGGCCGACACCAGCGCACTGGATTCCAGAAGCATATTGACGGTACGGCCGTCATAGATAATAGAATCTCCCAGATTACCTTCTGTGAAAAGACCTTTCACATACTCCACATATCTGGTAAGCATAGGATCATCGAGGCCGTATTTTTCTACCAGAACCTTACGGGATGACTCGGGAAGCTGCTGTACCTTTGCTGCAATCGGATCACCCGGCTTCATACAGATCAGAAAGAAGGACACTGTCGCAATGATTGCAAGAGAAATAATTGCATAAATAAATCTTTTTAAAATAAATTTCCCCATCTTTTGGTCTCACCTCTCTTAATTGTCCTCTAAATAAGCATTTATCCCTGCCGCTGTCCTTTCCGAACACGGGAAAAACAGCAGCGGGGATAGCAGCTAATAATTATTCAGCTGTACATTACTCAGCTACTCTTGCGACACCAATAAAGTCCGGAAGCAGGAACGGATGTACCTGATATCCTGCGATATCCGTTGAAACCAGTGTTCTCTGCTTGGAGAAGTATACCGGTGTAACCGGAGCTTCCTCCAGAAGGATCGGCTCTGAAGCCTTATAGAGCTCAAGAAGTCTGTCCGGATCAAAGATCTGCTGCATCTCAACAGCAGCTACGGAATATTCATCAGCCTTCTCGCCTGTCCAGTGAAGCTTTGCTTCACCATAGTATCCTTCGTTCTTCTCGAACAGCTTCAGGAAACGAAGAGGCTCTGTACCGGAGTCAACGTTCCAGCCGCCGAATGCCATCTCAAAATCTCCTGCGTCAACCAGATCATACATTACGTTCCACTCAGTCAGTTCAATGTTCAGAGTGATGCCAAGATTTGTTTCCAGCTCCTGCTTCATCCATTCAGCAGATTTCTTGACAAGCTCTGTAGTACCAAGTGTCGTGTAGTTAATGGTCAGTGCGGACGGATCAGAACCGAGTCCGGCCTCTTCCATACCTTCAATCAGCAGTGCCTTCGGATCCGGATATTTCTCAGCGATGGTCTTCAGTGCGTCTACGCTGTCTCCTGCCACATCTGTCCAGAGTGCATCACCAACTGTTGCGATTGGCGGTGCGAAAGAATATGCCGGAACGAATTTTCCGCCGTATACTTCGCTGTTGTATCTCTCGCGGTCAAATCCGAGGGAAAGTGCAAGACGGATCTTCCAGTTGCTCAGCTGCGGCTTGTCACAGTTGAACATGAAGAAATATGTGGACATCTGCGGGATCTCAACTACATTGTAATATCCAAGCTGGTCTACAATGTCATTCCAGTCTGTATCATTCAGATCTGCAATATCAATCTCCTGTCCCATCAGGGCCTGTGCCAGAGTGGAAGCTTCCTTTACCACCTGAAGAGTCAGCTTTGTCAGATATACCTCATCTGCATTCCAGTAGTTCTCATTCGGCTCATACACCATAGAAGAACCCGGCTCCCAGGAAATCAGCTTGTACGGGCCGGAACCCATGACATACTCAGGAGAAGAACCGAACTTTGTTCCGCAGTTCTCTACAAATGCCTTGCTGACGATACGTGCAAACGGGAATGTAGATACAGTCAGGAAATTCGGATTCGGGGAATTCAGTGTGATCTCAACAGTCAGATCATCCAGTGCCTTTACGCCAAGCTCCTCAAGCGGCTTCTCGCTGTTGAAGCATGCCTTTGCATTCACAACCATATCCTCAAGCTGCCAGGACTGCGGTGAAGCCAGCTCCGGATCAAATGCTCTCTGCCAGGAATATACAACATCCTCTGCAGTTACAGGAGTACCGTCGCTGAATTTGCCTTCCGGCTGAAGATGGAATGTGTATACAGTCTCATCCTCATTTACTTCGTAGGATTCTGCAGCTCCCGGTACAAGAATCAGGTTGCCGTTCTCATCCAGCTCTCTTCTGAGCAGTCCCTCATAAATCGGTGCTGCACAGTGCTGGTCAGCCATTGTGGAAGTCTGGATTGTGTCCAGTGTTGCTGCATCGGAAGTCAGCTGGAATGTCAGTTCCTGATTGTCTGCCATATTTTCAATTCCTGCAGAAGTCTCTTCTGCAAAAGCTGTAACAGACATGGAACATACCATTGCTGCCGCCAGCAACAGGCTTAATACTTTCTTTTTCATAGTTACCTCCTTATTTTGTATATTCCTTTATATTCTACTATTTTTTCCGGGATTTTGTCAATGCAGTGTTAGCCGATTAACGCGGAAAATTTTACATAAATTTACAAAATAATTCAAATCATTTACCAGGAACAGGAGAGCTCCTCTTTCTTTGCTTTCTTGTCAATGGCCTCCCACAGTCCGTTCAGATATGTGCAGCCAAGCGCACGGTCATACAGTCCGCTCATACCGGGAATCTGTCTGATCTGTTTCAGAGTAATGGTATCTCTTCCTTCTCCATACCAGCGAAATGTCATTTTCATGATGAATTCCTCCCTCCATGTTATCTTCCGCTTGCTTACCGCAATCATAATGCAGGTATCATTATAATGCAAAACAGGGAAATTTCACACAGCCAAATTCAGGAATGGCAGATACTACGGCAGGAGAAGCTCTGTCCTTCTCCCATTGCCCCTGTATCGGTTCTGTATACTTTATATTATGTATAAAACTTCTATCTGACCGGCACAAACTTCGCCCTGTTCATCAGAGGATGCTGCAGCCTGATGGCTCCTTCCCTCTGGCAGACCATGACACAGCTTCCGCAGTAATAGCATTCTCCCGGATATACCACCACCGGCGGCTTCCCCTTCTCAGGATTCGGGAGCAGAATATCCACCTGACAGATATTCACGCAGCGGTTGCAGCCCACACATTTCGCCTCATCGAAGACGAGAGGACGCGCGCTGCATGGGATTACGGATGCATACAGTTCCTTTTCCATCATCTTTCACCTCGAAACGCTTTTTCTTCTTCTCTGTAATTCTGGTTCCGTTTTTCATACTCCGTCTTCAGATCGCCGAAATACCCCTTGGGCACACAGCCCTTCACAACCTCTCCGCGCTCATTCAGACGGATAGTAATAAAGTGGTCATCCTCCGGCGGATCCATCTGCGGATAATCGCTGCGCTCAAAGCAAAGCGGTACAGAGCTGGACTTTCTAAGAAGGCACGCTTCCAGGATCAGCCGTGCCACCGTGAGAATATCAAACACCTCATGGGCACGCATCAGCTCATGGGGATTGGAGGCACCGATCTGCGGTACAATCTCCGTCTCGTAGGAGTGGAGCAGATCCAGACCCTCCCGCAGCAGATCATCACATTTGACACCGCCGCAGTAGTTCTGCATGGCCTTGGCAATCGCCATGTTCAACTCCCGCCAGTCCATACCGTTCTCCACCTGCATCGGACGATACAGCCGCTCCTTCTCCGCATCACAGAAAGCACGGTCAATCTCTCCATACTCCGTATGATCAGCCGCTGCGGCTGCCTTTCGTCCCGCATAATACCCGGTTGCACACGCAAACCCACAGCAGTCCGATGCAAACAGCTGATCACCGGCTGCATAAATTCCATCTATATTCGTCTTCAGATCCCAGTCCGTAATAATTCCGCCCGGCGCACCGAAAAGCTGACGCTCCTGAGGCAGGAAACTGGCAGACTGCCACCCGTTGCCATAGCTCTGCAGCATATGACGTGTGGGGTCAAAACCCCGCTCCGTATAATTTTTCAGAATCGGTATCTTAGTCTTCCCCTCTTCACCGACCATCATTCCCCAGATCACCTTGCGCTCCATCTCCGGCATTCTGCTCAGATCTGCGTAGAAAGGCAGCTGGTAGCCGCGGCGCATCAGTTCATCAAAAGGAAGCGTCTCCGGTCCGCGGTACTCATACTTCGGCTCATCAATCACGCCGCCCTTCAGGAAAAACTTCTGCCCCGGAGCAGGGTAATACCGCTCCGACACCGTCTTCAATTCTCTGCCGTCCCGGTCCACATACGGGATCTCCACGCCCCGTGCATCCACCATGGTGGCCGCATACCAGGTATTGTGGTTGTTGCCCGTCCCATAGGGCGGAAAGCTGCGGCCGGAGGACGAGAACTCCGCCTTCACCGATTTCTCCATCATTGTAAATTCCACACCGGCGCGGAATCCCATGGCATGACCGCTGCCGATGCTCTGCATGGGCCTGAACTCACACAGCCCCACCAGATCGGGGTTGAACAGCCAGATTCTGGCAGGCCTCGACATGGCAAGCACCGTCTCCTTCGCCCGGAAAATCATGAATTTCCCGGTGCGCACATTCATGCCGAGAGCTCCGATTCCTCTCTCTCTTCCGTCTTTGCGCTCCACCATCAGCGCAGTCGCCTCTGTGCGGTCACAGATTCTGACACCGAGACGCTTCAGCTCCCTGTACAGGGCCGGCTTAAACGTAGATCCCCACACACGCAGCGTGAAACGATTTGCATAATCGTACGCAAACATCAGCTTCGTCTCATCGTCCCGGAACTCAGCACCCAGGAACTCATCCTCCGTATCACGGATTTTGCCGCCGAAGGCTTCCATATCCAGCAGCCTGTCGTATCCTTCCTGACACTCTATGTAGTGGGCAATGCCGTTGCTGTAACCGTCCTGTTCCCTGACGTACGCTTCCGCAATCTCCTGAGCAGTAACTTTCGAACAGGGATTTGTACATGCACTCTCCCAGTGGTCGAAACCGCTTCCTGCAGACCCGCTGCGCTCTGTAGCTCCCTTCTCCACAAGAACCACAGATTTGCCCCGTCTCGCTGCGGCGATGGCTGCATAGCAGCCTGCAAGACCTCCGCCCAACACCAGCACCTCACTTGTCACCAGTTCTTCTTTTCCAAATTCATTTTCGTATGGCCATTTATAAACGTTCATTTTCTCCCTTTCCCTGACAAATTAGACTTTTGTCATTTTAACACTCTGACGCACTAAATGCAACAACATTGTTCTGTGTCACTTCCCTCTCACTAAACGGGAGAAGCACTCAGCTCCTCCCGTAGATACAGTACCCGTTGCGACCGTCCTTTTTTATCTCATACAGAGCCATATCTGCATGCTTATACAGATCCAGATACTCCTCTCCGTGATCCGGGTAGTACGCCACACCGATGCTGCATGTGATCTTGTGCCCTTTCAGCTCGGGAATCTCAATGGAGCGCACAGCGTGAATCAGCTCCTTCGTCCTGTTCTCCACTGACTCCGTGTTTCCTGCATTCTTCAGAAACACAACGAACTCATCCCCACCGATTCTTCCTATGATATCAGAATCGCGGAAGGTTTCTGTCAGACAGCTGCCGATTCGGCGCAGCACCTCGTCCCCGACCGCATGTCCGCACCGGTCATTGATGGTCTTGAAAAAATCAATATCCATAATCAGAAATGCCTGAGGACCATGCAGCAGATCGTTGTCCTGATCAATCCATTCCTGAATCAGTTTTTCCGTATTCTGTTTGTTGGACAATCCGGTCAGAGCATCTGTATTTGCATAAGCAATGAGCTTCTTCTGCCGTCTCTCACTGATTCTGAAAACAGACCAGAGCATCGACAGAGTCATCACGATGAACACTGCACTGAGTATCATCTCATAATCGGTGATAAAGCTGTAGGATTCCCTGGCATACGTCGCCGGAACCACATAGAGAATCATCCAGTCGTTGAAGCCCAGAGGCTCATACGCCACATAGTGATCACTTTCTCTGAATTTCAGACTGGAATGACCGCTTTCTCCCAGTTTGAAATTGTCCCTGATCTCCTGGAGATCCATGACATCACTGAATCCATCCTCCAGATACGTAAACAGATTGTCGACGGAGCTGAAGGCCTGGCTGGTCTCCCTGTTATCATATGCGATGATACTTCCGTCAGAGCCAAGAATAATGGAAGAACCTTTTCCATGATAGATATGCTCAAAAAGCATACGGCTCAGGGCGCTGACGTCGAAGGATCCGCACAGAACGCCGATGACTTCACCATCCCTCATGACTGGAACCCCGAGGACAACTCTCGTCTCTCCGTCCAGCCTGCTCTCAAGCGGATCACTGAGCGTCCGCTGTCCTGACATGCCTTCCGCAAAATACCGCCTGTTTTTAACTGATTTGGCATTGCCATCGTCATAATAAGCCATGCCGTCCCTGTCGATTATGGCAATTCGCTCCAGCTCACTTTTCTCACCCAGAGAGCTGAGCAATACAAGGCACTCATCCGAAAAAGGATCCGGCTGCTGTGCCAGATAGTCAGCTACTCCCTCCAGATACTGATACTGCACCTCCAGAATCATCTGGAAGTGACGGCTCTGCTCCTGCAGATTGTCATCAATTGCATTGATGATATTTTTATTTACAGCCTGCTGTGTCGCCAGAAAAAAAAGGATCATAGAGATCAGCAATCCTGTCAGAAATACGATTACTCTCTGTATATATAGCTTCCAAACATCCTGTACTGTTCCTTTTCTCATGAATATATCCTGCTTTCTTTCATTCTGTCATGTCTGTCCTCTTCTATTCTACTATAAATAATAAATTTTTCCACTAATACTTTTCTGCACTTTTATATGAAATAAGCTGGTAAGTTTTCACACACAGTGCTTTACTGTTCCCGTGAACAAATAATATGCAAAATAGGATTCCATGCGTTAAGTGTTCCGTGGATGGGGAGTTGCCGCAAAAGCCGGTGTGCCCGATGACAAAATCATTCTCGATCCCGGCGTCGGTTTCGGAAAAACGTATGAGATGAATCTGGAAATCATGAAACACCTTGAGATTCTTCACCGTCTCGGATACCCGGTGCTTCTTGGCACATCACGGAAGTCCATGAAAAAAAGGGGGCAGCCTCAGCTGCCCTCAAATACTTCTCTCTTCAATGCCTTATTCTGATGTGCGACAATCGTCGTGCAGACAGCGTCTCCCGTAATATTGACTGCCGTGCGGCTCATGTCAAGAATACGGTCAATACCCATAATCAGACCGATTGCCTCCACCGGAAGGCCGACAGAGTTGAATACCATCGTCAGCGTCACGAGACCTACGCTGGGAACGCCTGCCGTACCGATGGATGCCAGTGTGGCCGTACCGATCACCGTCACATAGTCCATCGGAGTCAGATGAATTCCGAAGGCCTGTGCCGCAAATACAACAGCCACACCCTGCATGATGGCCGTACCGTCCATATTGATGGTGGCGCCCAGCGGAATCGTGAACGAAGAAATCTTTTTGGATACACCCATCTTTTTCGCCAGCGTGTCAATGGACATGGGGATCGTCGCATTGGACGTCGCCGTTGAAAATGCAAAGGCCATCACCGGGAAAAAGTTCCGGATAAACTTGACGGGATTCAGCCCTGTAAATATCTTCAGAAGTCCCAGATATACAACAAAGCACTGGATACACAGCGCAATCAGAACACCGATCATATATTTTGCCAGCGGCAGAAATGCAGTAAATCCGATGCCGGCGAAGGTTCTCGAAATCAGACAGAATACCCCTATCGGAGCAAGGCTCATGACCATCATTGTCATTTCCATCATGATATCATTGAACTGGCTGAAAAAATTGCCGACCGTCTCCGCCCGCTCCCCAAGCTTCGCAAGAATCACTCCGATAATCAGCGCAAACAGAATGATCTGCAGCATGTTGCCCTGCGCCAGTGATCCCAGAGGGTTGTCAGGAATAATATTCAGCAGCGTATCGGTAAGAGACGTCGCCTCCATGGCGCTAACTTCCGCCGCATTGGACTCCACCGCCGACATGTCCAGTCCCACACCGGGATTGATAATATTGCCCACCGTAAGAGCAATCGTGATGGCCAGAGCCGTCGTCGCAAGATAAAACACAAGCGTGCGCACACCCACCGTTCCCAGCTTCTTCGTATCTCCGATCGACATGCTTCCACATACAATGGAACAGAATACCAGCGGAACAACCAGCATCTTCATCAGCCGGATAAAGCCCTGTCCCACCACGTACAGAATCCCGTCAACAACAATCTTATCCTTCACATAGCCCGACGGAACAAGATAATGCAGGATCACACCCAGAAGGGCACCTACAATCAGCGCAATAAAGATTCTCGTGGTAAGTCCCTTTTTCTTTTTCATGTTTTTCTTATGATTCGTCTTTTTGTTTTCCATCCGGTCATGCCCTCCTGTAGTCCTTCATATACTCTGCCAGAGAATCCTTCCAGTCAGGCATGTCGTAAACATCAATGATTCTCAGAATAAAATTGTCCAGTACCGCATAAGCCGGCCTGACAGAAGAAAACGCGGACTCCTTCGTCGGAACAGGCTTCAGAACGGCTTCCCTGCCCGCCAGTCTCAGAATCTCCTGTGCAAACTCAAAGCGGCTGCAGACGCCCTTGCAGGTGGCATGGTACGTGCCGTACTCATTGGTACCGATCAGATACAGAATAATCCGTGCCAGATCCCTGGCACTGGTGGGGGAACCGTACTGATCAGAGGCAATCAGAATCTCCCCTGGATTCTCTGCGCGCTTCAGCAGATTGTTGACAAAATTCTTCCCGTCCCTGCCGTACACCCAGTTGCTGCGGACCACAAAATGCTTGTGGGTAAACTCCTTCACATAATTTTCACCGGCCCTCTTTGATTGCCCGTATACCGTGAGCGGATTCGTATCATCAAATTCCGTGTATGCAGAGCCTTTCCTGCCGTCAAATACATCATCCGTAGACAGCTGGACAATCTTCGCACCCGTCTTTCTCGCAACGATGCTGAGATTCCGCGCGCCCAGTGCATTGACACGGAAGGCCAGCTCCGGCTCCTCCTCACACAGTGACGGATCCGTGACTGCCGCACAGTTGATAATCACGTCCGGCCTGTGAATTTCTCCATAACTCAATACCTCGTCCGTCTCCGTGATATCGAGCTCCTCTTTGTCTGTGTTCAGAACCTCCATCTCCAGCGGATCAAGGATCTCATTGATCGCCCTTCCCACCTGGCTCTCCGAACCGACAATCCATACCTTTAACATATTCAACCCTCCACACTGTAGTATGATATAATATAAAACAAAGTATTCAGATGCCTTCCCCCAGATATTCATCCATTGATTTTTTTTACTAGACAGCGCTTTTTGAAAAACGAGATGCCATAGCAGATGACCTGTGCATAATCATCTGTCAGTTCCTCTGCATACATGCGCTCATCGATCTTAGCAAGAGCATCGTCACAGGATCTGTTCAGTCCTTCCTGCGTTTTGGAATACTTCACTTCAAACACAGCAGCCCGGTCTCCTGCATAATCCTGAATGATTATGTCACTACGTCCTTCTCCGTGCTCCTTATTCGACTCTACGGCATATCCTGCTCCAGCAAAAATACCTGCAAAAAATGCATGATAAAAGTCTTCTCGGTAATCATGGTAACTGATCGTCCTGCGCAGCAGACTGGACATTTCTTCTGTTATCTTTTCACTGTCTCCACTCCAGACAGCCGCAAACAAAGCTGCCCTGTCTATCTTCTGCGTACTTTCACAGAACCAGTTCTTTATCATGGATTCATAGATCTCCATGATCTCTGCATTGGGAATTCTCAATGCAAGACTGTCTTTTGGCAAAGATACTCTCAATTCAGCATCCTTTACCTGCGTCAGATATCCGGTAAGATACAAAATACTCCACAGATTTTCTTCAGAAGAATTCACATAATCATAGGTCAGATCATCTTTGATTTTCTGAATAATATATCCACCAGACATCAATGTTTCCAGTTTCCTTGTGATTGTCTCTCCGGAATAATCAATAAAAGATCGGATAATGGCATTATCACTCGAGTTCTTCCAATAGCCCATCGGCTTCGTTTCAGGATCCAGAAGCAGATTTCTCACATGGTTCATCACATCCCATGGGCAGTATATATCAGATTCTCCAAACTGATAGCCATCATACCATTCCCGCATCTCATCAAGATGATCTGTCAACTCCGTATCTTGCAGAAGAATATTGACTTCTCTTTGCGTAAAACCAAAAAATTCATTCAGCCTCGCATCCGAGACAGTATCTGATACAAAGTTATTGGTTCCTGTGAAAATACTTTCTTTTGCAATCCGAAGACAGCCTGTAACAACTGCCATCTTCAGACTTTCGTTGTCTTTAATAACCTGCAGCAGCCCTTTTATTACATCCAGCATTTCCGTATAATAGCCTTTCTCACTGGCTTTCGCCAGAGGCACATCATACTCGTCAATGAGAAGGATGACCGGTCTTCCATAATGAGTATACATTAATTTTGTGAGCAGCAAGAGAGAACTTTTTATTTCACTCTTTCGCGCTGTCTTTTCTGTTATTTCAGAAAACAGTTTCTTATCATATATATTTACCCGCTCACTCTCCAGAAGGTAAGCATGATCTTTAAAGGTACCTGCAATGATTGTTTCCAGCATTTCATACGCATCTGCAAAGTTCAATCCGTCCACAGCTTTAAAGGTCAGGAACAGTGTGGGATACTGATTCATCCACTGGTCACACAGATCTTTGTTCTCTGCAATTTCAAGTCCGTCAAATAACTTGCCTGTATCCTTGCGGATATCAAAAAACTCGGACAACATGCTCATACAAAGTGTCTTTCCAAATCGTCGCGGCCTGGTAATCAATGTCCCCTTTGTACCTTTCGTACGCAGAAGTTC
>SFEV01000020.1 GCA_004557975.1 Lachnospiraceae bacterium | reverse complement strand
CCATCGGTATTGTATCGGAAAGCGGCACTGCTGCCACAAAATTTACTGTAAATACGAAAACGGAAACAGACAGCAATACGAATTCTCCGCAGACCGAAGCTGACAATACAAATTCCCCGCGGACCGGGGATAACAGCCCCATTGCATTGTGGATCACACTTCTCCTTGCCAGCGGCTGCCTGCTGACTGTTATGGGAATTTACGGAAAAAAGAAAAAGTATAACAGATAAAAGAATAAGCTGTTTTCAGCTCCCTGGTATTTGTAAAAGGCTGGTGACAAAATGTGCGGCAGATATTATGTTGATGATGATACAGCTAAAGAGATAAACAGGCTTGTACGCCGGATCAGTGACGAAATGAAGATAAAGACGGCTCGTGACATCCATCCTTCAGAGTCAGCGCCGGTTCTTCTGGGCCAGAATAATCAGCTTGTGGCAAGGATGATGAGCTGGGGATATCCACAGACTCAGAACAAAGGCCTGATTATCAATGCCAGGGCAGAGACAGTTACTGATAAAAAAATGTTTGGCAGTATTTATTCCAGACGGTGTATCATTCCGGCAAAGCATTACTATGAGTGGGATGCTGACAAGAATAAAGCTGTATTTTCCCTGACGGATAACAGAATTTTATTCCTACAGCTGTGCTGCAAGCCCGTTCTGGCTGGCGGATCCGCTGCTCTGTCTGATTTTGCCGGAGGATCAGGTGGAGGACTGGATATTTGACCAGACATTCTGGCGGTATGCATTAAAGTCTGTTCCCGTGCAATTAAAAAGATTCCAGCAATACGAGCAGCAAAGTTTATTCTTATAAATACTGTATTATGGTGTTTGTTTCCGGACAATTCCGGCGGCAGACACCATTTTTTGTATTACTTTTGTCTGGTATAATATTCCCTCTTGTTATCGAACTGATGTTCTGGTATAATCGGAATCAGGAAAAAGGGAGGGAAGCGGCGTATGAGACGAATTGTATTTCATATAGATGTAAACTCTGCTTTTCTGAGTTGGGAGGCTGTGTACAGGATTCATCATCTCGGAGCAACCACTGATCTGCGCAATGAAGTATCGGCAGTCGGCGGAGATATGGCTATGAGGCACGGTATCATTCTGGCAAAGTCGATTCCCGCGAAGAAATATAAAATCCAGACTGGCGAGAGTATCACAGAAGCATTGCAGAAATGTCCGCATCTGAAACTTGTACCGCCGAATTATAGTTTATATGATAAATGTTCTGCTGCCTTTATGGATATATTGCGGCAGTATTCTCCGGAGGTGGAACAGTATTCTGTTGACGAAGCATTTTGCGAAATGACAGGAACAGAAAGTCTCTGGGGCGATCCGGTTACAGTTGCCAACAGAATTCGTGAACAGGTGCAGGAGGAGCTTGGTTTTACTGTGAATATCGGTATCTCAGAGAATAAACTTCTGGCAAAAATGGCGAGTGATTTCCAAAAGCCGGATAAAGTCCATACACTCTGGCATGAAGAAATTCCGGCAAAGATGTGGCCGCTTCCGGTTACAGATCTGTTTTTTGTCGGCAGGGCAACGGCAAAGAAACTGTTTACCCTTGGAATTCGGACGATCGGTGATCTGGCAAAATCTGATCCGGTTATGCTGCGGCGTTATCTGCATAAACACGGTGAGATTATTTGGGGATTTGCCAATGGGATTGATGTGTCAGTGGTACAATCGGAAGCTCCGCCAAATAAAGGATACGGAAACAGTACCACCATTGCATTTGACGTAAGTGATTCTTCCACTGCAAAGCTGGTCTTATTGGCTCTGGCAGAAACAGTCGGGACGAGACTTCGGGCGGCAGGAGTCCGTGCAGAAGTGATTGCAGTCGGAATTAAAAGTTTTGATCTTTCATACGCCAGCCATCAGATGACCCTGAAAAACGCGACCAATATAACGATAGAGATTCACCGCTGTGCATGTCAGCTGTTCGATGAACTGTGGGACGGGACGCCGATTCGTCATCTCGGGATTCATGCAAGCCGTATAAAAGACGGATATAATATGCGGCAGTCAGATATGTTTGACGAGACAGATTATGAACACCTGGAGTGCCTGGATCAGACGGTTGATAAAATTCGGGCGAGGTACGGTAATGATTCGGTTATGCGGGCTGCGTTTGTCGGCTCCGGAATAGACCATATGAGCGGAGGTATCAGCCGTGAAAAACGAACAGTGGATTATACAAAGCTTAATATATAGGAGATGATAAGATGGGATTTGTTGTTACCTCTGAACCAGAACGATTGCAGGAAAAAGAAATCAAAGGACGGTACCAGAAAGTTGCAGTGGGTTGCTGGTATACATCTTCCGGCAGGAGTATCCCACAGATGATTAAATTCGAAGATCATGAAGGATGTTTGCAGGAGTTAAGGAATATCCGTGTTATGAAGACGGAGAAGAAGTATTACGCCGGGATTCTGCTGCAAAGGTATGAGTGCAGCAGCATTTCCGATAATCAGGAATACCGGTTTAATCTCCTGTATCATCCGGATTCGGGGATATGGGATCTGGTGTTTCTTAGTGACTGAAAACTGTAGACGAGGAATTATAGTTCCCTCTTTTGTTAAGGGTGTTTCCGACTGGAACACCCGTTTTTACGCTATAGTGATTGAGCCCGGAGGAGACAATCACAATACCGAAGCACGAACCGATCAAGAAAGTATATGTGGAAATAGTTAGGCAGATTGTAGAAAGCGAGGCGAAGAATGATGAAGACGCTGAATGATTATATGGCAATGTCCTATCGCATGGAAATTGTAGAAGACAAGGATGAAGGCGGATTTGTGGTTTCTTATCCGGATTTACCTGGCTGTATTACCTGTGGAGAGACAGTTGAAAGTGCGGTAGTGAACGCACTGGATGCGAAAAAAGCGTGGCTTGAAGCAGCATTGGAAGATGGTGTGGACAGTGTTCTCGAAATAATGATTGCGAAACACATATGCTACGGTTATAATGAAGTGGCAACAAATTGGCAACAGAAAATCAGCAAGCCAAAATAATTCAGGACAGTAAAAAACGCCAAAAGCCTGCATAAATCAGACCTTTGACGCTTTTCAAAAACTCGGGGCAACAGGATTTGAACCTGCGACCTCTCGGCCCCCAGCCGAGCGCGCTACCAAGCTACGCCATACCCCGGAACGTGTCCATTGTACTAAAAAATATTGGATTTGTAAAGAGGAAAATGAAAAGAGTTTTACTTGACAAAAATCTGTTTCGATGGTAAAGTGTTAAAAACTGAAGCTGCCTAAATGCTATGACGGAGAATAGTATGCTGATGTTCTTTTTTCAGAGAGATGTCGGATGGTGTGAGACATCAGAAGAAGTCAGAGGAACTCGCTCCTGAGCGGCTGCCCCAAATCCCGTTTCCGGGAGAGTAGATGCAGACGGTACCCCGTCCGTTATACGGGAAGGATATATGACAGATGTCCGTATCCGCAGAGTGTATGAGCAATCATAAATAAGAGTGGTACCGCGAAAGGTTTAGCTATCTTCCGTCTCTTGGGCGTAAGCCGGAGAGGCGTTTTTTTACGTTCCGGAAAATGTCCGGACAAAATGTGACGAGGAAAAGGAGAAAAACATTATGATGGATTACAGAAAGTATACGAGACAGTATTTTATGCCGCCGGTGCGCAGCATGAAGTGGACGGAAAAGGAATATGTCGACCATGCACCGGTATGGTGCAGCGTGGATCTGCGCGATGGAAACCAGGCGCTGGTTGTGCCGATGTCTCTGGAACAGAAGATTAATTTCTTCAAGCTTCTGGTAAAGGTTGGTTTCAAGGAGATTGAAGTAGGATTTCCGGCTGCTTCCGATACGGAGTACCAGTTTCTGCGCGCGCTGATTGAACAGGATCTGATTCCGGATGACGTGACTGTTCAGGTGCTGACGCAGGCGCGGGAGCATATTATCAGGAAGACGTTTGAAGCTCTCAAGGGTGCCAAGAATGCGATTGTGCATGTATACAATTCCACGTCTCTTGCTCAGCGGGAGCAGGTGTTCCGCAAGTCGAAGGAAGAGATTCTGGAAATTGCCGTGGAAGGTGCGAAGCTTCTGAAGACTCTGGCAGAGGAGGAAGGAGCAGATTATCGCTTCGAGTACAGTCCGGAAAGCTTTACCGGGACGGAGGTTGACTACGCTGTGGAAGTCTGCAATGCTGTCCTGGATGTATGGCAGCCGACTGCAGACAGGAAGGCGATTATCAATCTGCCAAGTACTGTTCAGATGTCCATGCCGCATGTTTATGCCAGCCAGATCGAATACGCAAATGATCATCTGAAATACCGCGAGAATGTGGTTCTTTCTCTTCATCCGCACAATGACCGCGGCTGTGGTATCGCAGAGGCGGAGATGGGAATACTGGCGGGAGCAGACCGTATTGAGGGCACGCTGTTCGGAAATGGTGAGCGTACCGGTAATGTGGATGTTGTCACGCTGGCTCTGAACATGTATGCGCAGGGCGTGGATCCGGAGCTTGATTTTAATGATATGACGGCTGTGACGGAAGCGTATGAGGAGTATACGGGAATGAAGGTGGATGAGAGAAGCCCGTACGGCGGAGCGCTGGTATTTGCCGCATTCTCCGGTTCTCATCAGGATGCGATCGCAAAGGGTATGAAATACCGTGAAGAACATCATTGCGAGAAATGGACAGTTCCATATCTGCCGATTGATCCGACTGATATCGGACGTTCCTACGATGCAGATGTAATCCGTATCAACAGTCAGTCCGGAAAGGGCGGTGTTGGTTATATTCTGGAGCAGCATTATGGCCTGCGCCTGCCGAAGAAGATGCGCGAAGCCATGGGCTACGTGGCAAAGGGAGTCTCCGACGAACAGCATAAGGAACTTGTTCCGGACGAAATCTTCCAGCTCTTCAAAGAGAAGTTTGAAAATATCACCGAGCCGTTTAAGATCGAGGAGGTACATTTCAAACAGCACAATGGTATTATTGCAGAGGTAACAGCTACGTACCATGGAGAGAAGAGTGTGATTGTGGCTTCCGGAAACGGACGTC
The DNA here is from genome assembly GCA_004557975.1 of Lachnospiraceae bacterium. Classification (GTDB taxonomy): domain Bacteria; phylum Bacillota; class Clostridia; order Lachnospirales; family Lachnospiraceae; genus Choladousia. The sequence goes on along the minus strand of SFEV01000020.1, from coordinate 40,260 downwards.
TCAACGCAGTAAATAACGCAATGAAGCGTCATTTCCGTCTGGAGTATGATCTTGTGACGTATGAAGAGCACGCTCTGGAGCAGAGCTCCAGCTCACGCGCGATTGCATACGTAGGTATCCGCGACAAGAACGGCAAGCTGCACTGGGGAGCCGGACTGGATGTGGATATTATCAGGGCGTCCATTGATGCGCTGCTTACAGCAATCAATCACATGACGGAATCAAATGCGAAATAAGGTATGATGAATGAACGAAAGTAAGATACTGTCTGGCTGAATGGTCAGGCAGTATTTTTATTGCAGTCGTGAACGGGCAGTATGATGCAGACCTCATGAAAAGGTGAAGTGCCAGAAACAAAAAATCAGGCAGGAAAAATTACAGGGACAGAACAAAATATTACATAAATGTTAAAAATATTTCATTATGCGATAAAAAACACCGTGAAAAATCGAAAAATGGCTGAAATTAAAGGAAAATGCGATTTTTTCATTCCTGTGAATTGTGCTGAAAATGAAAAAAATAAGTGGTTACAATTGATAAAAAATAAAGGTAAATACTGATATAAACTGTGAAAATATGATAAATCTGAAAACGCGAAAAAAGTCGCCCAAATAATATGTTACAAAAATATGAAAAATATATTGACATAAGGTTTCGAAGTTGTGTATAATACACGTACGTGAAAGCGGCAGGAGCCGGTATTTGAAGGGCAGGACAAAAGCTTACGAGGACGCCAGTTCTGACAGGATATCCGTTGTTCTGTATGGGGAATACCGGCCGCAGAGAAGGAGTCCGGCTGCCAGCTCTTGGGCGGCAGACCGTGATGTGTCTTCTCTGTGACAGTATAAACGTAAGGGGCACAAGTCATACATTGGGGAGACGGTATGACAATTCTGACACAGGAGAGTTTATGATGCTGTTAGTAAACGGACGGAAGCCGGTTTACGGTTTCACAGGGCGCATCATTGTCAGGTGTATCACGAACATTGCTCTGGTAATGCTGGGAATGCTTCTTGTGGGAAGCATAGCACTCATCATTTCCGAATTTGACACCAGAGGACATGGCAGAGTATATGCAGTAGGCTCTTCCTCAGAGGGGAAGGGAGCCGGGATGCAGTTTCAGGCAGGTCTGCAGGGTGTAGTGGATGGAGTGGCTCACATGGAGCAGTATTCGGATGCAACGAGACTACTGAGCGCAGTACATGCGAATGAGGAAGTACTGGCGGGGATCAGCGGAGTAGACAGAAGAGTGATTCACAGAGAGGCATTTGAGAAGGGGACACAGAAAGCGTCTGAGCTTGGCTATTATGCACAGCAGACAGTGTATGAGAATCAGATGTCTTCAGAGGAATACTATACATTACTGCAGATTGTAGAAGCAGAGGCTACCGGAGGTGACATAATGAGCAAGATGATTGTTGCCGGAGTCGTGCTGAACCGCGTACGTGATTCGCATTTTCCGGACACCATCTATGAGGTGGTATGGCAGGACGCACAGTTCCAGCCGACGATGGATGGACGGATCTATTCCTGCACGGTAACGGATTCTACGGTTGAAGCAGTGGAACGGGTACTGCAGGGCGAGGATTACTCACAGGGAGCGCTGTTCTTCTTCGCCAGAAATTCGGCTGAGGGGCACAATGTCAGATGGTTCGATTCCAGCCTGGCAAAGGTGTTTGAGTACGGCGGCCATGAGTATTTTACATACCGGGAGTACGTGAATACTATGTGAGAAATGGAAAAAGCTGTTGTTTAATCATTGCAACAGCTTTTTTCTTGTGTTATACTGCGCGTAAGAATGAGGACAGGATTGTATACAGCGGCATTCTGTCATCATTTCCGGATCAAATATAAGTAGAAAAGGATGAATATCATGAATTTAATGTACAGAAGCACCAGAAACGCAGAAAATCGTGTAACGGCCTCCCAGGCAGTCCTGAAAGGACTGGCAGAGGACGGAGGACTGTACGTGCCGGAGCAGCTGCCGAAGCTGGATGTTCCGGTGGAAGCCCTTGCCGGGATGTCATACCATGAGACCGCGTACACAGTGATGAAGCAGTTCCTGACAGATTATACGGAGGAGGAACTGAAGTACTGTATCAGATGTGCATATGACAGTAAATTTGACACGGAAGAGATTGTTCCGGTAAAGAAAGCGGACGGCGCATTTTATCTTGAGCTGTTCCACGGCGCGACCATTGCTTTTAAGGATATGGCACTTTCCATTCTCCCGTATCTGATGACGACTGCGGCCAGAAAAAATCACGAGACGAACGAGATTGTGATCCTGACGGCCACATCAGGAGACACGGGGAAAGCAGCTCTGGCAGGCTTTGCGGATGTGCCGGGTACACGGATTATCGTATTTTATCCCAAGGATGGTGTCAGTGCCGTTCAGGAAAAACAGATGGTGACACAGAAAGGGAAAAATACGTGTGTCATTGGAATCAGAGGAAATTTTGATGATGCACAGACCGGTGTGAAAAAGCTGTTTTCAGACAAGGAGCTTGCCCGGGAGCTGAACGGGGCAGGATTCTGCTTTTCCTCTGCAAATTCCATTAATATCGGCCGTCTCGTCCCGCAGATTGTCTATTATGTATATGCGTATGGCAGACTGCTTAAGAGCGGAGAGCTTAAGCCGGGAGATACGATGAATGTCGTTGTGCCCACAGGCAATTTTGGTAATATTCTTGCGGCATTTTACGCAAAAAATATGGGGCTGCCGATCGGTAAGCTGATCTGTGCGTCCAATGAAAACAAGGTACTGTTTGATTTCTTCCGGACCGATGTTTATGACAGAAACAGAGAATTTATTCTGACAACATCTCCGTCCATGGATATCCTGATTTCCAGCAATCTGGAGCGGTTAATTTACCGTATGGCGGGAGACGATGCACAGAAAAATGCGGCGCTGATGAAGGAGCTTTCAGAGACGGGGAAATATACAGTCACTGATGAGATGAAAGCATCCATGCAGGACTTTGCAGGAGGCTTTGCCACACGAAAGCAGACGGCGGAGGAGATCAGCCGCGTTTATAAGAAGACGGGATATGTGCTTGATACACACACGGCAGTGGCTTCCTATGTGTATCATACGTATTTCGCAGAAGAGTTCGGCGATATCCCGACTGTCATTGCGTCAACCGCAAGTCCGTATAAGTTTGCCCGCAGCGTGATGGAAGCCATCGATGAAAAATACAGCGGAATGGATGACTTTGAACTGATTGATGAGCTGAACAGAATTTCCGGTGTGAAAGTGCCAAAGGCTATTGAGGAGATCCGAAATGCCCCGGTTCTGCATGATAAGGTAATTGACAGAGAGCAGATGGAAGCGTCGGTGAAAGAGTTCCTCGGTATTGAGTAGCCCGTGTGAGAATGGAGGCAGAAATGGAAAATTCATTTTACATTCTTATGGATATGATCATAATTGCGTTCGGAGCGTATGTGATTTATCAGTATGCTGTCATGGTGAAGACGGGAAAGATCCAGCAGAATATGCTTCTCCCCAAGGATATCAATGTCAAAAAGTGCAAAGATCCCCAGGGATTTATTAAGTATATGGGGATTAAGCAGCTTCTGTTCGGTCTGGCAACGCTTCTGTGCGGAGGGATCGGACTTGTGCAGGATTATACCGGTACGGCGAATCAGGCCGCATATCTGCTTACCATAGGCGTATTTGTGGCGTTTACGGTCTGGTATGTAGTGGCAATGAAAAAAGCAATAAAACAATTCTGGGGAAAATAAGAGGGAAAAAGAAAGACGGGTCGTCCGGGACGGCCCGTCTTATTTTCAACGCTTTTCCAGAGGAACGTATTCGACATGCTCACCGATGTTCTTATAGGCCGGACGGATAATTTTTCCGTTGTTGGCCAGCTCTTCGATGCGGTGAGCGCTCCAGCCTACGATACGTGCCATGGCGAAGATCGGTGTGTAGAGCTCAAGAGGAAGCCCGAGCATCTGGTAAACAAATCCGCTGTAGTAATCGACGTTTGCGCTGACACCCTTGTAGATATGACGCTTTTCCGCGATGACCTCAGGGGCAAGACGCTCAACCGTCTCACTGAGCTGAAATTCCTCCTCGCGGTGTTTTTCCACGCTGAGCTGCTGGACAAAGGATTTGAAGATCTCGGCACGCGGATCGGACAGAGAATAGACAGCGTGTCCGATACCGTAGATCAGACCTGAATGGTCAAACGCGTCTTTGTTGAGAAGAGCGCGCAGATAATTTCTGATTTCATCCTCGTCCTTCCAGTCACGCACATTTTCCTTCATATCGTCGAACATCCGGACCACCTTGATATTGGCTCCGCCGTGGCGGGGACCCTTCAGAGATCCCAGAGATGCGGCCATGACCGAGTAGGTGTCTGTGCCGGAGGAGGAGATTACGTGCGTTGTAAAACTGGAGTTATTTCCACCGCCGTGTTCCATGTGCAAAACGAGAGCCAGATCGAGAATCCTTGCTTCAAGCTCGGTGAATTTGCTGTCAGGTCTTAAAATATGCAGGATATTCTCTGCTGTGGAAAGACTGGGATCGGAGGAATGGATATAGAGACTTTTGCCGTTATAGTAATGCTGATATGCCTGATATCCATAGACGGAGAGCAGCGGGAAAATGCTGATCAGTTCAAGACACTGGCGGAGAACATTCGGTATGGAGATGTCATCTGCACGGTCATCGTATGCATAAAGCGTCAGGACACTGCGGGCAAGTGTATTCATCATGTCACTGCTGGGTGCTTTCATAATGATATCGCGGACGAAGCTGGACGGCAGTGTGGAACGGTAATCCGCCAGAATTGTACGGAAGTTTTCCAGTTCCTTTCGGTCCGGGAGAGTGCCAAACAGCAGAAGATAGGCGATCTCCGCAAAACCGAAGCGTTTTTCACGGGTAAAGCCGCGGACAAGATCTTTGATATTACGTCCGCGGTAGTACAGCTCTCCGTTGCACGGTACTTCATTTCCGTCAATAACCTTTTTGGAACGGATTTCGGAAATATCAGTGAGTCCTGCCAGAACACCTTTACCGTTCAGGTCACGCAGTCCGCGTTTGACATCGTACTTGTAATAGAGCTCCGGATCAATCTGGCTGACCTCGGCACATTTTTTGGATAATCGCAGGATGTCGGGCGTAATTTCTGAAAACTGCAGTTCTTTCATATAAATAAGGCCTCCATTCTGTTTTATGAATCATACGTTTTGAGACGAATTCTAAATAGTATACCATGCAGTGGAAAGAATGACCAATAAAATTCTTATAAATTTGTCCGGAAGAATTTTATGAAACATTTAGGAATCTTTCAGCTCAAATTCCTTGTTAAATGCTTGACAGATTTTCTCAAAAGTGCGATAATGTGACAAAAAGATTATTATGAGGAGGATCAATATGTCAACAAAAGCATATTACCCGATTGAAGAAATCGGCGCTGGAAAAGTTGGTTTTTCAAAGACACGTGCTATCATTGAAGGTGCATTCTATGGCAACAATGTAGTGAAGGTTAATACCCTCAAGGAAGCTTATGATTTAGCTAAGAATTCACCGGGAACCATCGTGACAGATATGCCGGTATACAGAGGAGAAGAGTTTGGTCTTGAAGCAGACGCAAAGGTTCTTCTTTTCAATGATGGTGCTGTTACGGGACGTTACGCAGCTGCACGCCGTATTAAGGGCGAGCCGGGCGTAGATGCAGCAAAGCTTGATAAGGTAGCTATGGATGCTGTTTACGAATCACGCTGGAAAACAATGTACCATGCAGAAGTATTCGTAGGTCTTGATCCGGAGTTCATGGTAAAGGCTCACCTTCTGATTCCGGAAGGAGAAGAGAACATCATGTACAACTGGATGCTGAACTTCCAGTACATGAGCGATGAGTATGTAAAGATGTACAAGAAATCCAAACCGGTTGGAGATGGAAAAGAGCCGGATATCTATATCTTCTCAGATCCGCAGTGGGCACCGGGAAATCGTCCGGATGTTGATTACAGCTGCTTAAGCGATCCGCTTACTCTGTGCTATTTCGATACAAATGAGAACTGTGCATGTATCCTTGGTATGAGATACTTCGGTGAGCACAAGAAAGGTACTCTGACAATGGCATGGGCTATTGCAAACCGCAACGGTTATGCTTCCTGCCACGGCGGACAGAAGGAGTACACACTGGCTGACGGTTCCAAGTACGTTGCATCCGTATTCGGTCTGTCAGGATCAGGAAAATCTACTCTGACACATGCTAAGCACGGCGGAAAGTACGGCGTAACTGTACTTCACGACGATGCATTTATTATCAATACAGACACATGTGCATCTGTAGCTCTGGAGCCGACCTACTTCGACAAGACGGCTGACTACCCGACAGGATGCCCGGACAACAAGTACCTGCTGACAGCTCAGAACTGCTCCGCTACACTGGACAGCGAAGGAAAGCTTCAGCTCGTAACAGAGGATATCAGAAACGGCAACGGCCGTGCAATCAAATCCAAGCTGTGGTCACCGAACCGTGTGGACAAGATTGATGAGCCGGTTAACTCCATTTTCTGGATCATGAAAGACCCGACAATCCCGCCGGTAGTAAAACTGAAAGGTGCAGCTCTTGCATCTGTTATGGGTGCTACACTGGCTACAAAGACTTCCACAGCAGAGCGTGTTGCAGCAGGAACAGACCTGAATGCACTCCGTATCGTTCCGTACGCTAACCCGTTCAGAACATACCCGCTGGTTAACGATTATGAGAAGTTCAAAAAGCTCGTGGAAGAGAAGAACGTAGACTGCTACATTGTCAACACAGGCGACTTTATGGGAACAAAGGTTAAGCCGGCTGATACACTTGGTATTCTTGAGACAATTGTTGAAGGAAAGGCTAAGTTTGAGCAGTGGGGACCGTTCGATGACATCGAGATTATGTACGACTGGTCAGGCAAGACAGCAGACTTCACACCGGATCTGAATGATCCTGAGTACAAGGCAGCTCTGAAGAATGCTATGCAGAACCGTGTAAATGCAGTTTCTGACTTCTCTGAGAAGAAGGGCGGATATGACAAGCTTCCGGATGAGGCTCTTGCAGCAGTACAGAAGCTCGTTGACGCACTTGCATAAGCAGCAGTGCTGACGGCGGCTTTACAGACAATATAATATTGTAACAGAGACGAAAGACCGTATCAAAAGAGATAATGACTTTTGGTACGGTCTTTTTGCATTTTTGGGAGGGGTTTATGGCAGCATTTGAGAAAATAAACAGTGGGATGGCGGGTCTGTATCAGATACTGGACTATATACGGCTCGGTGACAATGTTGTATGGCAGGTGACGGATCTCTCAGAATACCGGCATTTTGTCATGCCTTTCGTGCGTCAGGCGATCCGGGATGGGCGTAATCTTATCTATATCCGTTTCGCACAGCATCCGCCGATTCTGGAGGAAATGGATGGACTGAAGATTTACCATTTCAATCCGGATGAAGGCTTTGAGACGTTTACGGTAGCGATTCACAACGTGATTGCACAGGAAGGCTATGACGCATTCTACGTCTTTGACAGCCTCTCAGAGCTCCAGTCGGCGTGGTATACAGATCTGATGATGGGAAATTTTTTCTGTGTGACATGCCCGTATCTCTTTAAACTGGATACGGTGGCATTTTTTCCGCTGATCAGAGGCAAACATTCCTTTGAGGCGGTTGCTCGTATCCGCGAGACGACCCAGCTGCTGCTCGATGTGTATTCGGACAGGGATGTACGCTACCTGCATCCGCCTAAAGTGTGGAACCGCTATTCCACAACGATGTTTCTGCCTCACTGCGCAAAGCAGGAGGGCGTGTTTGAGCCGTTGACGGATGCAGTAGCCACCAGCCGGTATTATTCACTGATTCAGGCTGCCTCCGCGTATCGCCAGGATCAGTCCTGTGACAGCCACGACCGGTTTTTCTCCAGAGCGAAGAGAGATTTTGAGAATGGGACATTTACGGATGAGACGGAGGATATGATTATCGAGAGTACCATGACCCGTGATCCGAAAATGCACACGCTTCTGAAGCAGTACTTTGAACCACAGGACTATTTTGCTGTCAGAGATCGTATGATCGGAAGCGGGGCCGTAGGCGGCAAGGCCTGCGGCATGCTGCTGGCGCGGAAGATTGTGGAGAAGACGCTGGATGGATATCATATGCATTCGGAACAGCACGATTCCTTTTATATAGGTTCTGATGTATTTTACACGTACATTGTCTCGAATGGTTCCTGGGAGACGAGAATTCGCCAGAAAACCCAGGAGGGATATCTGACGGCTGCTGATGAGCTGAAACAGCGTCTGCTTGACGGTACATTTCCCAACAATATCCGCGAGCATTCCGGAATATGCTGGAATATTTCGGACAGAATCCGATTATTGTCAGGTCCTCCAGCCTGCTTGAGGATGGCTTTGGCAATGCCTTTGCAGGGAAATACGAGTCTGTGTTCTGCCCAAACCGCGGAGAACTGTCGGAACGTATGCAGGCTTTTGAAGATGCAGTTCGCACGGTATATGCGAGCACCATGGACCCGTCGGCACTGGAATACAGAAGGACGAGAGGGCTCGCAGAGAGCGATGAGCAGATGGCGGTATTGTACGTGTATATGAGCCGGAGCGCAAACTGAAGCTGTGGGTGGACGGTGTGAACAATCATGCTGTCTGTGCATATCAGGACTGAGAGGGATCTGATAAAAAAGAGGAGCTGCCGTTTACGACAGATCCTCCCACAGTTCATACAGAATTTCCAGCTCTTCCGTGAGAGCTGCTTTCTCTTTGGTGAGTTCAATACATCTGGAGACGTCAGTGAAGATTTCTTCGTGGGTCATCAGCTCGTCAATTTCATTGCTGCGCTCCTCCAGTGCAGTGATGCGGTCCTCTGTTTTTTTCAGTTCATTCTGACGCTTGCGCTCACGCGCCTGCGCTTCCTTCTGGCGCGCCCAGTCATCCCTGGAAGACGGAGCCTGGACAGCTTTTTCAGACTGTTCTGCAGGTGCGCTGTAGATTTTTGTGAGCTCATCCACCTTTTCCAGATAATAGTCATAATTGCCGATGTAGTTGATCAGTGTCCTGTTTTTCAGTTCCAGTATCCGTGTTGCCGTCTGATTGATAAAGTATCGGTCATGTGAGACGTACAGAAGTGTACCTGTATAATTGCGGAGGGCTTCCTCCAGGATCTCCTTTGAGGTAATGTCCAGGTGGTTGGTAGGCTCATCAAGAATCAGGAAATTTGATTTTGAAAGCATAAGACGGGCAAGTGCCAGACGGCCGCGCTCCCCGCCGCTTAAATCGCGGACACGCTTGTAGACATCATCGCCGGTAAATAAAAAGGATGCGAGGACATTGCGGATTTCTGTTCCTGTCATGTCGGGATAGACGTCCGAAATCTCTTCCATCAGAGTTTTGTCCATATGGAGAAGCTGGTGCTCCTGATCGTAATAACCGATATGTACCTTGCTGCCTGTGGCGAACTTTCCGCCGTCAGCAGTCTCCAGTCCGTTCAGTATTTTCAGGATGGTCGTCTTGCCTGTACCGTTGTCTCCGATGATGGCCACCTTTTCTCCGCGCTGTACGGTGAAATTCAGGTCAGAAAACAGCGGATTGCCCGGGTAGGACTTGGAGAGATGCTCCACGGTGAGCACATCATTTCCGCTGGTGATCTGCGGAGAAAAGTGAAGATGCATGTCTGTTCTGATTTCGGTGGGTTTTTCAAGTACCTCCATCTTTTCCAGCATTTTTTCACGGCTCTCTGCTCGCCGTATGGATTTTTCGCGGTTGAAGGATTTCAGCTTTGCGATGACGGCTTCCTGGTGACGGATTTCCTGCTGCTGATTTAAGTAAGCTTTCCACTGCGTCTCTCTCAGCTGTGCCTTTTTCTCGGCATATGCACTGTAATTACCGAAAAAGGTCATGACATTGCCGTTGTCCATCTCAATAATTTTAGAGACGACACGGTTCAGAAAATAGCGGTCATGGGCGACGATCAGAACGGCGCCGCTGTAATTCAGCAGGTAATTTTCAAGCCATGCAATGGATGTCATATCCAGATGGTTGATCGGCTCGTCCAGCAGAAGAATATCGGGAGCAGAAAGCAGCAGCTTTCCGAGAGCTACACGTGTCTTCTGGCCGCCGGAGAGGGTGCAGATCTGTTTGCCGAATTCGTCCTCTGTAAAGCCAAGTCCTTTCAGGACGCCAACGACCTCGCTCTGTACGGCATATCCGTTTTTGTTTTCGAATTCCGTTGAAATGCGGTTGTACTGCTCCATGAGGGCGGACAGTCTGTCACCGTCGGAATGTTTCATTTCCAGCTCCATATCGCGCAGTCTCTGCTCCATCTGGAGAAGATCCTGCTTGACGCCCAGAAGCTCGGAATAGATGGTTTCGGTGCTGTTTACATCCTGGTGCTGTTCCAGATAACCAAGTGTCTTGCCTTTGGTCAGTGCAACAACCCCCTCATCCGGCTCAAGCTGGCCCACAATGATGCGCAGCAGCGTCGTTTTTCCTGCACCGTTGATGCCGACGATGGCAGCTTTTTCGTGATCCTCAATATGAAAGGATGCGTGTGAGACGATGACGTCTGTTCCGAATGACTTTGATATATTCTGACAGGAAAGTATCATGGCGGTACTCCTTTTCTTTTCTTGCGGTGATTTTGTTTCAAATGCAGGACAACCGGCGAAAAAACAGTCCGATGCTTCTGCAATCAGCTTTCATTATACCTTAAATTGCTCAAAACACAAGAATCTGTTGTATTTTTTTCAGAGCAAACTTGTGAAAAGAGCCAGAGTAATTGACATAAAATTTGGATTTGGGTATAATAATTGTATCTATAATGTGTGTGAAAAACACAATTCGTGAAAAAGAGGATACGACGTGGAAGAACATGAAATTTCAAAAGCAGTAGTAAAAAGACTGCCGCGTTATTACAGATATCTGGGAGATCTGCTGGAAGCAAGAGTGGAGCGTATTTCATCAAATGAACTGAGCGATCTTATGCATGTGACGGCTTCACAGATACGCCAGGATCTGAATAATTTCGGCGGTTTCGGGCAGCAGGGGTACGGTTATAATGTGAAATATCTCTATACGGAAATCGGGAAGATCCTCGGTCTTGACCAGGTGTACAACATGATTATTGTCGGCGCCGGGAATCTGGGACAGGCGCTGGCCAATTACGTGAAATTTGAAAAAAGAGGATTCTGGATCAAAGGTATTTTTGATGTGAATCCGAGGCTGCGCGGTGTTACGGTCCGTGGAATTGAAATCCGTATGACGGATGAGCTGCCCCAGTTCATCAGGGACAATGAAATACAGATTGCAGCTCTTACTCTGCCCAAGAGCGGTGCGGAGGAGGTGGCTCCCGTTCTGGTGGAAAACGGTGTGAAGGCGATCTGGAATTTTGCCCATACGGATCTGAATGTTCCGGATGATGTGGTTGTGGAGAACGTACATCTCTCGGAGAGTCTGATGCAGCTTTCCTACAGGCTGAGTCATCTTGATAATATCGGTAAATAAAACGCTGTCGACCGGACTTATATTTTCAGAAGAGTCTGGCGGCAGCAATGAGACAGGTCGGCAGGGAGCACATGCTTCCCGCCGGCCTGAAACTGTATCAGGGGCGGGATAGTTCACAGGATTTATGGAGGCGGAAATGGAACGATTGATGAGTGCGGCACAGATGAAGCAGTGTGATTGTGATACGATTTGCAGACTGGGAATTCCTTCGGTGGTTCTGATGGAACGGGCGGCATTTTCTGCTGCACAGGAGATCAGGGATGCAGAGTTTGACCTGACCGATGTTCTTGTAATCTGCGGCTCCGGCAATAACGGAGGAGACGGTTTTGCCATTGCCAGGATACTGAATGAGAGTGGAGTGAAGGTGGAGACTGCTTTTGTCGGAAAGGAATCCTCCATGTCGCAGGAGACGTCACTTCAGAGGAAAATCTGTGAAAATTGTGGAATAAAAAACGTCAGCAATTTCATGGAACGTGAATATACTACTATAGTAGATGCCATATTCGGCATCGGCCTGTCCCGTCCGGTGACAGGAACCTGTGCGGAGGTGATCGGATGGATCAACGCTCAGAGTGCAAAGGTGGCGGCTGTCGATATTCCCTCCGGTATCTGTGCCGATACAGGGAAGGTTCTCGGTACGGCAGTAAAAGCAGACATGACGGTGACGTTTGCCTGCCGCAAGCCGGGGCATATTCTGTATCCCGGGACTGAATACTGTGGGCGTGTAATCCGGAAAAATATCGGTATCCTTCCCGAACGTCTCGGGGCGGGAGAGCCGGAACTGTTTACGTATACGAAATCAGATCTCGGGCGGATTGCCCCAAGAACTCCGTATTCCAATAAGGGAACCTACGGAAAGGTACTGCTGATTGCGGGGAGCAGCGGGATGAGCGGAGCAGCATGCCTGTCGGCCATGGCCTCCTATCGCTGTGGATGCGGACTTGTCCGCGTGTTTACAACGGAATGCAACCGTGTTATGATTCAGACGTATCTGCCGGAGGCCATTGTCACACCTTACAGAGAAGATACTTTTCCGGAGCAGCAGCTTGCAGATGCACTTGCGTGGGCGGATGTTACCGGGATCGGACCGGGACTCGGGACGGGAACGGTATCGGGTGAGATACTGGAGTATGTGCTGAGGAATTTTAAAGGGCCGCTTGTGGTGGATGCCGACGGTCTGAACCTGCTGGCGCGCAGCCGTATTCTGCAGGATGAGCCCGGGCTGCTTGCAGGAGGCGGATCAGAACAGAGGAAGCCGGTGATTGTGACACCGCATATCGGCGAGATGATGCGGCTGATGTGCGCGTCAAAAGAATCGGTTCTGGAAAATATTGTGGAATCGGCAGAACAGTTTGCCGGAAAATACAAAGTGATCTGTGCACTGAAGGATGCAAGGACGATTGTCTCGGACGGGCACAGAACGTATCTGAATACATCGGGCAACAGCGGGATGGCGACGGCCGGTTCGGGAGATGTCCTGACCGGGGTGATCTGCGGTCTGTTGGCGCAGGGAAATGAACCGTTTGAAGCGGCAACGCTGGGCGTTTATCTCCATGGGCTTGCAGGCGATGCGGCATGCGCCGGATACGGTGCGTACGGAATGATTGCGCGGGACATTGCTTTCTCGGTGGGGGAGGTTCTCAGAGACATACAGGCAGTGAATATAACGGCAGGTGCGCAGAAAGATATGTGAGAAGAGACGGTATCGGGATCTGCCGCGTATATGGAGGAGATTATGAGAAAAAACGGAAGAATCACGGCGTATATCCATATGGATCATATCGCGCAGAATTTTGAGTCTATGAAAAAAAGGATAAAGAGCGGCACAAAAATGGTGGCAGTCATCAAGACGGACGGATACGGACATGGGGCGGTTCCCATTGCAAAGCTGGCGGAGCCCTGCGATTATATCTGGGGATTTGCGGTTGCAGCCGTCTCAGAGGGGATGGAGCTTCGCGCTGCAGGAATCACGAAACCGATACTTGTACTCGGTTATACGTTTGAAGAAGACTATGCACAGATGATTGAACACGGAATCCGCCCTTCTGTCTTTACCATGGAGATGGCGGAAGCCTTTGCATCAAAGGCAGCGTCCATGCATGTGGATGCGCCGGTGCACATTGCCGTGGATACGGGGATGTCGAGAATCGGTGTAAAAGATGACGGGGAGGGTGCCGGACTTGTGGACAGAATCAGCCGCCTTGACGGGCTGCGGATTGAGGGAATATTTACTCATTTTGCCCGGGCCGATGAGAGAGACAAGAGCTCTGCGAGAGCGCAGATGGACAGGTTTTCTGCGTTCTGCGAGGAACTGAACGGGCGGGGAGTGACAGGCTTTCTGCGTCACTGCTCCAACAGTGCAGGCATCATGGAGCTCCCTGAAGCCAATATGGATATGGTCCGTGCGGGTATTACGATATACGGGATTTATCCGTCCGACGAGATGGACAGAGACGCATTCCCGCTCTGTCCGGCGATGGAGCTGAAATCCCACGTTGTATACGTAAAAACAATCAGCCCCGGTACACCGGTCAGCTACGGAGGAACTTTTGTGGCTCAAAAACCCATGAAGCTTGCGACAGTTCCGGTGGGCTACGGGGACGGATATCCGCGCAGCCTGAGCAATAAGGGATACGTACTCATTCATGGACAGAAGGCCCGCATCACAGGGCGCGTCTGTATGGATCAGTTTATGGTCGATGTGACGGACATGGATGTTGCCGTGATGGATGAGGTGACACTGCTGGGACGGGACAAAGATGCAGAGATCACAGTGGATGAGCTGGGAATACTTTCCGGGAGATTTCCGTATGAATTTGTCTGCGATATCGGGAAGCGGGTGCCGCGGGTGTATGTGGGCAGTGAGATAAAATAACCTCTGTTTGGAGCTGGTGTGCAAAATATATGAACATACATGAATATACGAAAGAATCGGGGAAATACTTATTTTAGCGAAAAGTGAAAAACCCTTGGATTCGGAGTGTGATTGTATGATTATTAGAAGAGGAGATGTTTTTTACGCAGATTTAAGGCCTGTGGTTGGTTCGGAACAGGGAGGTATCCGGCCTGTTCTGATTATCCAGAATGATGTGGGAAACAGACACAGTCCGACCGTGATCTGTGCGGCAATTACATCCAGGATGAATAAAGCAAAGCTTCCGACACACGTTGAGATTGAAGCCGGCAAGTATCAGATTGTGAAGGATTCTGTCATTTTGCTGGAACAACTGCGCACGATCGACAAAAAGCGGCTGAAGGACCGCGTCTGTCATCTCGATTATGAGCTTCTGGAGCGGGTGGATAAGGCACTGCAGGTCAGTCTGGAGCTGATTACATAGCATCTGCTCATTTCAAATCTTGACGAATGCAAACGAAGATGATATATTTTATAAACGGATTGTCGGTGTTATTCCGGCAAAGCATGAAATGATAAGCCGTATCCGGGGCGGATACGAGAACACGAAGGAGTAGTTACACTGTATGGATAGTGACGCGGGTGCCTTATGTAGCACGATTATTCTGGTATTTTTGTTGCTGATGGATTATATTCTGACTGCATACGCTGCGGCATTGGGGAGCAGGACAGATTTGGAGATTGAGGAGAGCTTCCGGGAGAAGGAGAAATCTGCACAGCCTGTCCTTGAACTGAAAGATAATTTTGCCAGGCTGCGGCATTCCATCTGGCTTCTGAATGCGCTGACGTATACGGGTGCCGGATTTTTAAGTGCTCAGATGACGGGGAAATGTCCGTTTTATATTGTATTTCCGGTTCTGGTAGTGCTTTTTTATCTGTTTGGGAATTCCATTCCGGAGATGCTCGGACGCAAGAATGCCATGAAGTGGCTGCTTCGGCGCACCGGTACAGTTCACAGCATAGTGGTGTGTGCTTCTCCGTTTACATACGTGATTACGGCACTGTCAAATCTCTTTGTGCGTGTCCTCGGTGTGGATCCGCAGTCCCTTGAGCCTGAGGTGACGGAGGATGAAATCATCTCCATGGTAAATGAAGGCCATGAGCAGGGTGTGCTCGATGCCCGTGAGGCTGAGATGATTCAGAATATTTTTGAACTGGATGATAAGAATGCCGCCGATATTATGATCCACCGGACCAATGTAATCAGCATCAACGGCCAGACGAACCTGCGCGATGCAATTTCTTTTATGGTCGGTGAGACGGTATCACGTTTCCCGGTTTATGAGGAAAACATTGACAATATACTCGGTGTCCTGCATTTTAAGGATGCGATGAAATTCCATACGATGGGAATGTACGACAACTGGCTGATCAAGGATATTCCCGGTCTGCTGCGCAGCGTACGGTTTATTCCGGAGACACGGGGGATCAACCTTCTTTTCAGGAGTATGCAGGCACAGAAGCTGCAGCTGGTGATTGTGGTGGATGAATATGGTCAGACTGCGGGACTCGTGACCATGGAGGATATTCTGGAGGAGATTGTCGGAAATATCCAGGATGAATATGACAAGGATGAACAGCTGATCCACAGAGGTGCCAACGGCAGCTATATGATGGACGGTATGGCACCGCTTTCTGAGGTGTCAGATACGCTGGGGATTTCTCTGGAGGATGAAGAATACGATACATTGAACGGATTGCTGATCTCAAAGCTGGACCGCATACCTGCCGACGGCGAGCAGGCGGAAATTGTGACGGACGGCCATCTGTTTCAGATATTAAAGGTGGAGAACAAAATGATCCGCCTTGTGAAAATAACCAAATACAACGAAGAAGAAAAGGAGTAGCAGCAGATTATGTCAGGACATTCAAAATTTGCCAATATTAAGCACAAGAAAGAGAAAAACGACGCAGCAAAAGGAAAGATTTTCACAATTATCGGACGTGAAATCGCTGTTGCTGTAAAGGAAGGCGGTCCGGATCCGGCAAATAACAGCCGTCTGCGCGATATCATTGCAAAGGCAAAGGCAAACAACATGCCGAATGATACGATTGATCGCGGTATCAAAAAAGCGGCTGGAGAGCTTTCCTCCGTCAATTATGAGTATGTTACCTACGAAGGTTACGGTCCCAGCGGAATCGCAATCATTGTGGAGGCGCTTACAGACAATAAAAACCGTACGGCATCCAATGTCCGCAATGCGTTCACAAAGGGTAGCGGAAGTATCGGAACACAGGGCTGTGTCTCCTATATGTTTGACAAAAAGGGACAGATTATTATTGACAAAGAAGAGTGTGACATGGATGCGGACGATCTGATGATGACGGCGCTTGATGCCGGAGCAGAGGATTTCTCCGAGGAGGAAGACAGCTATGAGATCCTGACTGATCCGGATGAGTTCAGTGCGGTACGCCAGGTTCTGGAGGATCAGGGAATATCGATGGCATCTGCAGAAGTAACAATGATTCCGCAGAATTACGTGGAGCTGACAGATGAGACGGCTCTGAAACAGCTGAACCGTACACTGGATCTGCTGGATGAGGATGATGACGTTCAGGCGGTATACACGAACCTGGATGAGTGATGGAGGATAAAATGAACTACTATCTGACAGGGATAGAGGGTATGCCGAAGCTGCTGGACTGCTGTGATGGTGATCCGATGCAGTACTTCAAAAAAAAGACGTACCCCGACGCATTCCGGAGGATGTATCAGGAGCACGTTGCGACGCTTGATGCCATTGAGAACGGCTACAACATGGTAATCGACAAGGAGCAGTTTCTCGAAAACATGGCAAATGCCCTTGGAGAATATGCGGCAGGGAAGATTAACAGCTGCACACGGAGAAATCAGAGAGAACGGCTGATGATGGATATGAATATGACCATGGCTGCGTTCGTTCTCCCGATGGTGCTTGAATTCCATGGCAATTCATCCGCACCTCTTGCCGACAAGCTGCTGGAGGCCTGGAAAAAGCAGTTTCCGAAATCCTCGCTTCAGGCGGCGGAGTACAGCTATATTGAACAGGGATTCCACAAGAAATTCTGTTATATTACAACGGCGGTATGCGAGACTTTCGGCCGCACAGATGACTGCTATGAGCTGACACTGCTGCGTGATTACCGCGATACATATCTCGCCTCGGTTCCGGATGGAGAAAAGATGATTCAGGAATATTATGATGTTGCGCCGAGCATTGTAAAGCACATCAATCAGAAAGAGGATTCGAAGGATATTTACCGCTCGATCTGGTCGGAATATCTGAAGCCCTGTATCGACATGATTGAAGAGGGGCGTATGGAGGAATGCCGGATTCATTATCAGGAGATGGTAGAGACACTTCGCGGAAAATATTTTTATCATTAATACGTAGGGGCTGTTCATAAAATGGTGACAGCTCCTTTCCTTTTTCGTATGATTTTATTTTTTCTGGTTATACTGGTAAACAGAATATATCAGGAGGATCATATGGATCAGGAGAAGACAGTAAACCGGAACGAATCGGAAACGGAATGCGGAATAGAAGAGCAAAAAGAGAAAAAGAGAGAGCAGACAGAAGAAAAACAGCAGGATAAGGAAAAGGAGCAGCGGGAAGGAATCCGTGAGACAGGAGAAGTCATGCTGGGGCACAGGATTCACCTTCTGAGTGTGATTGGAGAGATTGAAGGTCATGAATGTCTTCCGGGAAATTCAAAGACGACAAAATATGAACATGTGCTTCCGAAGCTGGCGGCAATCGAGGACAGTCAGGATATTGACGGGCTTCTGATTCTGCTGAATACGGTAGGCGGGGATGTGGAAGCTGGTCTTGCCATAGCGGAGATGATAGCATCCTTAAGCAAGCCGACCGTGTCTCTGGTTCTCGGAGGAAGCCACTCCATCGGAGTCCCCATCGCAGTCTCAACTGATTATTCGTTTATTGTGAAGACCGGGACGATGGTGATCCATCCGGTCAGGATGAACGGCACTGTGATCGGTGCGCCCCAGACGTATGATTATTTTAAGCAGATGCAGGACCGCATTCTCGGCTTTATTGCAGATCATTCACGTGCCCGGCGTCATCGTCTGGAAGAGCTGATGCTCGATACGGGAATTCTGACAAAGGATCTCGGAACTATTCTGGTGGGTGAGGAAGCAGTAAAAGAAGGGCTGATCGATGAGACAGGCGGAATCAGTGAAGCGCTGAAAAAGCTGTATCAGATGATCAGAAAAGCATGAGGAATGGGGGAGAAGCCGGAGAGTACGGGCGGATTCTTTCGACTTCTCCGTCATAACTTCTTGTGCGGTGCGGATTTGTCTGGTATAATAATCTGGTATGCAAAAAAGGAATGATTTTATACGGAGGCGGTTATGTCAATTTTAGAATCAATTTTACTTGGGATTGTCCAGGGAATCACAGAATTTCTGCCGGTCAGCAGTTCCGGACATCTGGCGATTCTGCAGAATATTTTTCATGTGGAGACCAACGGCAGCATGCTGTTTGACATTATGCTGCACATCGGAACGCTTGTTGCAGTCTTTGTGGTGTATTACAGAGATATCTGGAAGATGATACAGGAAGCACTGTTTATGGTGGCAGATATTTTTTCAAATCTGAAAACGTTCTGTCTGAACAAAGTACATAAAACATCACTGAAGTATAAGCGGATTGTACACAACAGCTACCGCAAATTTGTGGTTCTGATTCTTGTTTCAACGGTTCCCACGGGTATCCTCGGTGTACTCGGAAAGGATCTGATTTCTGCAGCCGGTGAAACGCTTCTGATTCCGGGAATCTGTCTGCTGATCACAGGTGTCCTGCTGCTTATGGCAGATCTTGCGAAGGAGGGCGGAAAGCTCCCGAAACAGGTCAGCTATAAGGAAGGCCTTATCATTGGCACGGCACAGGGATTTGCGACGCTTCCGGGACTGTCACGCTCCGGAACAACGATCGCAGCATGTGTTCTCTGCGGCCTCGACAGGAAGTTTGCGGTGAAGTACTCTTTCATTCTTTCAATCCCCGCCATTCTCGGAGCGGCAGTGCTTGAGGTGAAAGATGTAATGGAAGACCCCATAGCGATGGGAGAGATCGGAATTTATGCAATAGGTGCCGTATTTGCGGCGGCAGTGGGCTATGTCTGCATCAAGACCATGCTTCTCGTTGTGCGAAACAAGAAATTCAAGTATTTTTCCTGGTATTGCTTCGCCATCGGTGCGATTGCAATTGTCGGGCATTTTCTGATCTAGCCCGGTTATAAAGAGAAGGAGGCAGATGGATTGGCATCCAGTGCAGTAAAGAAAAAAACAGCCGCAGACAAAAAAACTGCGGCTTCTAAAAAGAACAGCAGTACAGCGGGCGGCAGAAAAAATACGAAAGTCGCTGTGTCTGCTGCAAAAAAAGAAAAAACAGTTCCGGTTCAGACAAAGGAGACGCAGAATCCTCTGATTGTGAAGGAGGCGGTTCTGTGGCTTATTCTTGCTGTATGTATTCTGATGTTTATCAGCTATTTTGGTTTCGGAGGATACGTAGGAGAGGTTGTCGCAGATATCAGCTTTGGAGTGTTCGGGTTTCCGGCGTATCTGTTTCCGATTCTTATTTTTATAGCGTCGGCATTTCTGATTTCCAACAGGGGCAGCCGGATTGCAGGTGTAAAATTTGCGGCCTCCCTGTTTTTTTATGTATGTATCTGCAGTTTTACTGCGCTTTTTACGAAACAGTATGAGCTGGCCAGCCAGGCGGCGGAGCTGTATGAGAGAAGCGCGGCTTATAAAACAGGCGGCGGAGTGATCGGAGGGATGATCTGCAGCGTCCTGGCACCTGCTCTTGGTGCGCTCGGCACGGGAGTTGTACTGCTGATATTTTCTATTATCAGTGTGGTGCTGATCACACAGAGATCGCTGATTGGCAGTGTAAAGCATCAGGGCAGAAAGATGTATCAGTCCGCCCGGGAATCCTCAGAGCGAAGAAGAGAAGCGCATCTCCAGGAACTGAAGCAGAGAGAGGACTGGAAGCTTCTGGAGGACGCTTCAGAGCAGGAGGATAAGAATGAAAATGCAGGCGGCTTCTGCCGTCTTCCTGTCAGAGACCGCAGAAAGGCGGAATACGGCAGAGGAGTACAGCAGGGATACGGAGGCAGACCGCAGCGCGGATACGATGGCAGAATGCAGCAGGATATGGCGGCCGGACAGAGACAGATGCCTGGTGACAGAGCACAGCAGGAGCAGCTTCTGCGGGAGCAGAGACAGAAAGAGCAGGGGGAGATTAATATTCCGATTGCGTTCCCTGTCCATCAGCGTGAACACCGTCTGGACAGACGGGTAAGCGGAGTTACCATGGATACAAAGATTCAGGGCAGCCCCGAACATGTCGGTGCCGAGATCCACGAGATCAGACCAAAAGCAGCATCAGTGACAGGACCGGAGGAATCCTGCTATATTGATCTGGAGCATCTGGAGCAAACGGATTCTGATACCGGCAGGCCATGTGATCAGAGGCAGCTGCAGCGGGAAAAAACTTCCGACGCACCGGAGCCAGTGCCGGCGCATATGGAACTGCATATTGAAGGAATTGACCGTACATCCGCAGAACAACAGGAAGCGCGTATGGCGGACGGATACGGGGATGGTATCATGGAAGACGAGCCCAATGCTTCTGTGCTGAATGCAGAAGCACGGGATACGGATAACCCTGAATGGGATGAAGAAGAGTACAATGCGGATGATGCCGCCTGGGAACGGGATTTATGCGAGAATTCTGAACTGTCTTCTGAGAGCGGGACTGTGAAGAAGAATTCTGTCGGTGCGTCCGATGATTTCGGTATTTTCCGCACGGCTTCGAATGGTGCAGCGCCGTCCTCCGCAGGAACGGTATTCCGTGATACTGATTCCCACTCTGTTCCTTCAAAGCGGAATCCCAGATCCTCGGAAAAGGAAATTGCAGATGGTATTGCTTCTGTGGAGGCAGAGATTGAAAAAGCTGCTGAAGCAGTGAAGCGGGAGTATGTATTTCCGCCGATTGATCTTCTGAAAAAGGGTAAGAATAAATCAAACAGCGGGCAGGAGCAGGAGATCCGGAAGACGGCAGCGAAGCTGCAGCAGACGCTGAACAGTTTTGGGGTCCATGTCACAGTCACAAATGTGAGCTGCGGTCCCAGCGTTACCCGGTATGAGCTTCAGCCGGAGCAGGGAGTCAAGGTCAGCCGTATCGTCGCCTTGGCTGACGATATCAAGCTGAATCTGGCAGCGGCAGATATCCGTATTGAAGCCCCAATCCCCGGAAAGGCGGCAGTCGGCATTGAGGTGCCGAACGCGGAAAACAGTGCGGTGGCACTGCGTGATCTGATTGAGTCGGAAGAATTTAAAAATCATCCGTCCAGACTCGCATTTGCCACAGGAAAAGACATCGGCGGCAAGGTAGTCGTTTCAGATATTGCCAAAATGCCGCATCTGCTGGTGGCCGGTGCCACAGGTTCCGGTAAATCTGTCTGCATGAACACGATTATCATGAGTATCCTCTACAAGGCAAATCCTGATGAAGTAAAACTGATCATGATTGACCCGAAGGTGGTGGAACTCAGTGTATACAACGGTATCCCGCACCTGTTTATCCCTGTTGTTACAGATCCGAAAAAAGCTGCGGGCGCGCTGAACTGGGCAGTGGCGGAGATGACAGACCGGTACAATAAATTTGCAGAATACGGTGTCCGTGATCTGAAAGGATATAACCGAAAAATTGAATCTCTTGACAATGTGGAGGATGAAAACAAGCCGAAGAAGCTTCCGCAGATTGTCATCATTGTTGATGAGCTTGCAGACCTGATGATGGTTGCACCGGGAGAGGTGGAGGATTCCATCTGCCGTCTGGCACAGCTGGCCCGCGCCTGTGGAATTCACCTGATCATCGCGACGCAACGTCCTTCTGTAAATGTCATCACCGGACTGATCAAAGCCAATATGCCGTCGCGAATTGCATTTTCCGTATCCTCCGGTGTCGATTCCAGGACAATCATCGACATGAACGGAGCGGAAAAGCTGCTGGGCAAGGGCGATATGCTGTTCTATCCGCAGGGATATCAGAAGCCGGCCCGTGTACAGGGAGCTTTCGTCTCGGACGAGGAGGTTGCTGACGTTGTGGATTTCCTGAAGAACAAGAATGCCGCTGCTTCCTACAGTGCAGAGATGGAGGAGCAGATTGCGAAAGTGCAGCTTGCCGTATCCGCAACGCGGGGAGCCGAGGATACGGATGCGCTGTTTGCGGATGCCGGGAAATTCATTATTGATAAGGATAAGGCTTCCATCGGAATGCTTCAGCGGGTTTTCAAAATCGGATTTAACAGGGCAGCCAGAATCATGGACCAGCTTTCGGACGCCGGGGTAGTGGGGCCGGAAGAGGGAACGAAGCCAAGGAAAATACTGATGTCGCCGGAAGAATTTGAGAATTACCTGGAGGAAAACGGGTGAGACGAAATGAGGTATTTCCATGTCTGAAACATGAAAGGGCAAAAAAACTGTCCCCGTCAGCATTTTCCCGTTGAATTTTTACAATGGTTGTTTTATACTTATTCCAAGTGCATTTTTTTAACATATTTTGCATCTTGTTACTAAGGCAGGCTTGTCCTGCTGTAAACAAAGTGGAGGTATAGTATGTATAAGATTTTGAAAGCAGGAAAGCTTGCGGGCAATATCTATGAAATGGTTGTTGAAGCACCGCGTGTTGCAAAGCGCTGCCTGCCGGGACAGTTTGTTATCGTCAAAATGGATGAAGTTGGCGAGAGAATTCCACTGACAATCTGCGATTATGACAGAGAAGCAGGTACAATTACAATCGTATTCCAGCCGATCGGAGCTTCTACAGAGAAGTTCACTACACTTCAGGCAGGCGATTATTTCCGTGATTTTGTCGGACCGCTGGGACAGCCTTCCGAGCTTTGCATGGAAGAAAATCTGGAAGAGACCAAAAAGAAAAAAATTCTTTTCGTTGCCGGCGGCGTAGGTACGGCTCCGGTATATCCGCAGGTAAAATGGCTCCATGAGCATGGTGTTGAGTGCGATGTTATCATCGGTGCAAAGACGAAGGATCTTGTAATCCTGGAGAAAGAGATGAGCTCTGTGGGCAATCTTTACCTTACAACAGATGACGGTTCCTACGGACGACACGGAATGGTTACAAAGGTCATTGAGGATCTGGTGACACAGGAAGGAAAGGTTTACGATCACTGTGTATCCATCGGACCGATGATCATGATGAAATTCTGCTGTCTGACGACAAAGAAGCTTGGCATCCCGACAATTGTCAGCATGAATCCGATCATGGTAGACGGTACAGGTATGTGTGGAGCATGCCGTGTCATGGTAGGCGATGAAGTGAAGTTCGCATGTGTGGACGGACCGGAATTTGACGGCCACAAGATTGACTTTGATGCAGCGATGAAGAGACAGGCTATGTATAAGACTGAGGAAGGCAGAGCCCTTCTTAAGCTGCGTGAGGGAAATACACATCACGGCGGATGTGGTAATTGCGGAGGTGACAAATAATGGCAGACGTATTGAAGAAGGTTCCGGTCAGAGAGCAGGATCCGAAGGTAAGAGCGACAAACTTTGACGAAGTATGTCTTGGATATAATAAAGAAGAAGCAATGGAGGAGGCTGCACGCTGCCTGACATGTAAGAATGCAAAGTGTGTACAGGGATGTCCTGTCAACATCAATATTCCTGCATTCATCGCACAGGTAAAAGAGGGTAAGATTGAGGAAGCATACAAGGTGATTTCCGAGTCCAGTGCACTTCCGGCAATCTGCGGCCGTGTGTGTCCGCAGGAGAGCCAGTGCGAAGGAAAATGTATCCGCGGTATCAAGGGCGAGTCAGTTTCCATCGGTAAGCTGGAGCGTTTCGTAGCTGACTGGGCAAGAGAGAACGGTATCAAGCCACCTGCTCCGGAGACAAAGAACGGCCACAAGGTTGCAGTGATCGGTTCCGGTCCTTCCGGTCTGACATGTGCAGGTGATCTGGCAAAGCTTGGCTACGATGTGACAATCTTTGAGGCTCTTCATGAGGCAGGCGGTGTACTTGTTTACGGTATTCCGGAATTCCGTCTTCCGAAGCTGGATGTCGTGGCAAAGGAAGTTGAGAATGTAAAATCTCTTGGCGTTAAGATCGAGACTAACGTTATCATCGGCAAGTCCGTAACGATCGACGAGCTGATGGACGAAGAAGGATTTGAGGCAGTATTTATCGGTTCAGGAGCAGGTCTTCCGATGTTCATGGGAATCCCGGGAGAGACTGCAAAGGGCGTATTCTCTGCAAACGAGTATCTGACAAGAAACAACCTGATGAAGGCATTCCGTGACGATTACGATACACCGATCGTACGCGGAAAGAAGGTTGCTGTAGTCGGCGGCGGAAACGTTGCAATGGACGCTGCAAGAACAGCTCTTCGTCTCGGCGCAGAGGTACATATCGTATACCGTCGTTCCGAAGCTGAGCTTCCGGCACGTGTGGAAGAAGTACATCATGCAAAGGAAGAGGGCATCAGCTTTGACCTCCTGACAAACCCGAAGGAAATTCTCGTGGATGAGAATGACAGTGTCTGCGGAATGAAGTGTATCCGCATGGAGCTTGGCGAGCCGGATGCATCAGGCAGAAGACGTCCTGTGGAAGTTCCGGGATCAGAGTTTGTTCTGGACGTTGACACAGTTATCATGTCCCTTGGAACATCACCGAACCCGCTGATTTCTTCCACAACCATCGGTCTTGACGTAAACAGAAGAAAATGTATCGTTGCAGACGAGACCACAGGCCAGACATCTAAGGACGGCGTATTCGCAGGCGGAGACGCTGTTACAGGAGCTGCTACTGTTATTCTTGCAATGGGCGCTGGAAAAGCTGCCGCAAAAGGAATTCATGAATTCCTGAGCGCAAAGAATGCGTAAGAGCAAAATAACAGTAAAAGAATAAAACATGAGAGCCGGGAAGGTTCAGGTTATATAATTCCGGCTGAAAAATAAAATCAGGGCTGATGTGAGAAGATGATACCAGACACCGGTATACAGAATTTTCTCCATCAGTTCTTTTTTCTGTACAGAAAACACAGAATCATGTATAATGAATATTCGTTGGAGATAATAAGGAGAAAAAATAACTGTTCAGGACAGAATCGGACAGTGCACGCTCTGCACAGGAAGATACGGCAGTGCAGGTGCAGCTGAGAAACCGGGAATGGAGAGGCTATGAGGATAACACTGCTGACAGTGGGAAAAATAAAAGAAAAATATCTGCGTGACGGTATTGCAGAATATGCAAAACGTCTGAGCCGCTACTGCAGACTGGAGATTGTGGAGGTGGCGGATGAAAAAACGCCGGATGGTGCGTCGGAGGCTGAGGAGCTGCAGATAAAGGCTGCAGAAGGGGATCGTCTGATGAAACAGATCAGGGATTCGGATTACGTGATTGCTCTGGCCATCGATGGAAAAATGCTGGATTCCGTGGAACTGTCACAGAAAATAGAATCCCTCGGCGTGCAGGGACACAGCAGCATTGTTTTTGTGATTGGGGGATCTCTGGGGCTTTCCGATGCAGTTCTGAAGCGTGCAGATTATAAGCTGAGCTTTTCCAGAATGACATTTCCGCATCAGCTGATGCGCATGATTTTGCTGGAACAGATCTACAGAGCGTACCGGATTATGAATGGGGAGCCGTACCATAAGTAAACGCCCCGTGGGATATACAAAAAAAATTTCGTAAAAAGTCGGATTATACCGTTGCGTACCGTTTCTTTTTCGGTTATACTAAGAAAAATCTTATTTATGGAGGAGCTACGATGTCTCAGAGAAAAGATATTCACAAGGTATTGATTATCGGTTCTGGTCCCATTATTATCGGACAGGCGTGTGAGTTTGATTATTCAGGTACACAGGCCTGCAAGGCACTCAAAAATTTAGGATATGAAATCGTCCTGGTGAATTCCAACCCGGCGACCATCATGACAGATCCGGAAATTGCGGATGTTACTTATATTGAACCGCTCAATGCGGAGCGTATTGAACAGATTATTGCGAAAGAAAGACCAGATGCTTTGCTGCCAAATCTTGGAGGACAGTCGGGTCTTAATTTATGCTCAGAACTTGCCAGGACAGGTGTTCTGGAGAAGTACAATGTGCAGGTAATCGGTGTGCAGGTGGATGCCATTGAGCGCGGCGAGGACCGCATCGAGTTTAAGAAGACAATGGAGAGCCTCGGTATCGAGATGGCGCGCAGCGAAGTTGCCTACTCAGTGGAGGAGGCTCTGGCGATTGCCGAAAAGCTTGGATACCCGGTGGTGCTGCGTCCCGCATATACCATGGGCGGTACCGGCGGCGGTCTCGTCTACAATGTGGAAGAACTGAAAAAAGTATGTGCCCGCGGACTGCAGGCCAGCCTTGTGGGCCAGGTTCTGGTGGAAGAATCCATTCTCGGATGGGAGGAGCTGGAGCTGGAGGTTGTCCGTGATGCGGACAATAACATGATTACGGTATGCTTTATTGAGAATATTGATCCGCTGGGGATTCATACGGGAGATTCATTCTGTTCCGCACCGATGCTGACCATTTCCGAAGAAGTCCAGAAGCGTCTTCAGGAGAAGTCCTACAAAATCGTTGAATCCATTCAGGTAATCGGCGGTACGAATGTGCAGTGGGCCCATGACCCGGTGACAGACAGAGACATTATCATTGAGATTAATCCGAGAACTTCCCGTTCTTCTGCGCTGGCATCCAAGGCAACCGGCTTCCCGATTGCGCTTGTCTCAGCCATGCTTGCCACGGGACTGACACTGAAGGATATCCCCTGCGGCAAGTACGGTACACTGGACAAATACGTTCCGGACGGAGATTACGTGGTAATCAAATTCGCGCGCTGGGCTTTTGAAAAATTCAAAGGTGTAGAGGATAAGCTGGGTACACAGATGCGAGCCGTCGGCGAAGTCATGAGTATCGGCAAAACATACAAGGAAGCGTTCCAGAAGGCGATCCGTTCCCTTGAGACGGGACGGTACGGTCTGGGACATGCGAAGGATTTCGACCGGAAATCAAAAGAGGAGCTGCTCCGAATGCTGATGACACCGTCCAGCGAGCGGCATTTCGTGATGTATGAAGCGCTGCGCAAGGGCGCGACAGTGGATGAAATCCATGAAATTACAAAGGTAAAGCATTACTTTATTGAGCAGATGAAGGAGCTGGTGGAGGAAGAAGAGGCACTGCTTGCAGGCAAAGGAAGCCTTCCTTCCGATGAGGCACTGATTTTGGCAAAGAAGAATGGCTTCTCAGACAAGTATCTGAGCCAGCTGCTTGAGATCAGTGAAGACGAGATCAGAAACCGCAGAATCGAGCTGGGTGTGGAGGAAGCCTGGGAGGGTGTTCATGTAAGCGGTACAAAGGACAGTGCTTACTATTATTCTACCTACAATGCAGAGGATAAGAACCCCGTATCAGAGGAAAAGCCGAAGATTATGATTCTCGGCGGCGGTCCGAACCGTATCGGGCAGGGTATCGAATTTGACTACTGCTGCGTACATGCTTCTCTTGCGCTGAAGAAGCTTGGATTTGAGACCATTATTGTCAACTGTAATCCTGAGACGGTGTCCACGGATTATGACACCTCCGACAAGCTGTATTTTGAGCCGCTGACTCTGGAGGACGTTCTGAGTATATATAAGAAAGAAAAGCCGGTGGGTGTGATTGCACAGTTCGGCGGACAGACACCGCTGAATCTTGCTGCTGACCTGGAGAAAAACGGTGTGAAGATTCTCGGTACTTCCCCGTCAGTGATAGATCTGGCCGAGGACCGTGATCTGTTCCGTGCGATGATGGAAAAGCTTGAAATTCCGATGCCGGAATCAGGTATGGCCGTCAATGTGGAGGAAGCGCTGCAGATTGCAGAGCAGATCGGATATCCTGTTATGGTCCGTCCTTCCTACGTGCTGGGAGGACGCGGAATGGAGGTCGTTTACGACGCTGAGACGCTGACCGAATATATGAAGGCCGCAGTCGGTGTGACTCCGGACCGTCCGATTCTGATTGACCGTTTCCTGATGCACGCCACAGAGTGTGAGGCCGATGCGATCAGTGACGGTACGCACGCTTTTGTGCCGGCGGTCATGGAACACATTGAGCTGGCAGGCGTTCATTCCGGCGACTCTGCATGTATTATTCCGTCGAGACATCTGTCAGAAGAAAATGTTGCCACAATCAAGGAATACACGCGCAGGATCGCGGAGGAAATGCATGTGAGAGGTCTTATGAACATGCAGTATGCCATCGAAAACGGAAGAGTCTATGTGCTGGAGGCAAATCCGAGAGCATCCCGTACGGTTCCGCTCGTATCGAAGGTATGTAATATCCGCATGGTGCCTCTTGCCATTGACATTGTTACCTCCGAGCTCACCGGAAGACCGTCACCGGTACCGGAGCTTAGAGAACAGAATATTCCGTATTACGGAGTCAAGGAAGCTGTGTTCCCATTCAATATGTTCCCGGAGGTAGACCCGGTACTGGGACCGGAAATGCGATCCACAGGAGAAGTACTCGGACTGTCCAGATTCTGGGGCGAGGCATTCTTCAAGGCACAGGAGGCAACGCAGACAAAGATTCCGCTTACGGGAACCGTTCTGATTTCCGTAAATGACAAGGATAAACAGGAAGCTGTGGAGGTGGCAAAGGAATTTGCCGCTACAGGATTCCGGATTATGGCTTCCAGAAATACATGCAAAATGATCCGTGAGGCAGGTGTGGAAGCAGAGATGGTCAACAAGCTTCAGGAAGGCAGGCCGAATATCCTTGACCTGATTACCAACGGAAAAATTGATCTGGTGATCAATACACCGATCGGAAAAGAGCGAAATATTGATGACAGCTACCTGAGAAAGGCAGCGATCAAGAAGAAAGTACCTTATATGACGACGATTGCTGCCGCAAAGGCGACAGTCAGCGGAATCAAATCCATGAAAATGCAGGGCTGCGGCGAAGTGCGGTCACTTCAGGAGCTCCACGACATGATTCAGGATAAACAGTAAAATACACAGATGTGCAGGCTGCTGCAGAGCAGGTGAAGAAGGTGTCACATGACCGGATTCGTCTGTCTGCAGCAGCTTTTCCGTCCGCCAGACGCTGCGGACAGACATAAAAACGGAGATTTTTTCATATATATAGCACAGTGGCACGGCTGTGATTTGCCCGAATCCTGTTTGGAAGTCAGAGAGGTGCGCGATGAAAGAATCCCGGAAAACATCAGGGCTGGCTGCTCTCGTGCGTTCTCTGCAGCTGCCCGATGATTATATGCATGGAAATGCGATCGTCTCCCTGCAGGGTCAGGAACATATCTGTATCGAAAATTTTAAAGGGATCGCTTCCTACACGGAAGAGGAGATCCGGCTGCTTACAAGAAAGAAGAAAATCTGTATTACCGGGAAAAGACTGAAGATTGACTGCTATACGAAGGATGAGATTGAAATATCCGGCTGCATTGAGAAGCTGGAATATCTGTGAAGGAACCCAAAATGCAGACAGCAGAAATGATCGGAAAAGCAGACGGGAGGCAGGATGGAGCAGCAGATTGTGAATTTATGGAAAGGTTATGTACGCATACGTATTACGGGAAATTCCTATGACAGGTTTCTGAACCTCTGCGCGTTTCACGGCGTGCGTCTCTGGAATCTGATCCCCTCCGGTGATTCCTACGAGGCAAACATCGGAAGGAAGGATTTCAAAAAACTGAAAGCAATTGTGAGGAAAAGCCATGCAGCTGTCTGTATTACACAGAAGCATGGTTTTCCTTTTTTTATCCATAAATACAGGAAGCGAAAAGTCTATGTATCAGGCATCGCGGCTGCCGTGCTGTTTATGGTCTGGCTGTCTGCTCATATCTGGAACATCACCATTGAAGGAAACGTCTCCCAGACGGACGACGTTATTTTTGAATATCTGACACAGGAGGGAATTATCCATGGAATGCGGAAATCTGAGGTGGATTGCCGTGCTCTGGCGTCGGAAATCAGGAATTATTTTACGCAGTTTTCCTGGGTGGCGGTGGAACTGAAAGGAACACGGCTGATTATTCATGTCAGGGAGGGCATTCTCGGAACGCAGCTTTCCCATATGCAGTCGGATGGAATGGCCACCGTCGGGGAGATCGGTGAGGATGGAACTGCTGCGGCTACAGATCTGATCGCTTCCGCCGCAGGTACGGTGGAATCTGTCTACGTGAGACACGGACTTGCACTGGTGAAGGCGGGAGACGCGGTTGAAAAAGGAGAGATACTTGTATCAGGCGCACTTCCCGTCAAAGATGACGGAGGTGAAATCTGTGCATGGCAGTATACGGATGCAGATGCCGATATTGTGATCAGGACAGAGCGAAGGTATCGCGACTGTGTGGAACTCGTCCATACTGAGAAAAAATATACGGGACGGGAAAAAAAGAATTATCTGTTCAGGATCGGAAATCAGCCTTTTTCACTGCCGGATACCTTCGGCGCATTTGAAAACTGTACGATTCTGTCAGAAATCACTCAGCTTCAGCTGATGGAAAATTTTTATCTTCCCGTTTACGTGCAGAAATTTACAGCAAAAGAATATGAAAATGAGGAAATCCTATACACAAAAGAACAGGCATCTGAAATACTTAAGGGTAATTTTCAGTATTTCATGAAAAATTTAGAGGAAAAAGGGGTTCAAATATTTGAAAATGATGTTAAAATAGAATGGAATGAGAAGTCTGCGGTTGCAGCAGGTATTTTGACGACCGGAGAAGCAGCGGTCAGCCGTGCTGTGTCTGTGCAGACAACCAAGGAGGAATTACTGAAACATGAGCATGGTTGAAATGTCGCTTGCCGTTCCTGCGCAGCACGAGCAGAATATATTCGGTCAGTTTGATCAGTACGTCAAGAAGGTGGAGCGTGCCCTGCAGGTGACGGTTCTAAGCCGCGACGGTGAGATAAAGATACTTGGCAGTCCGACGAATGCGGTGAAGGCAAAGAAGATTTTCGAGAGCCTCTGCGAGCTGTCCATGCGCGGAACTGCAATTACGGAACAGAATGTCGATTACGCCATTGCACTGTCCCATGAGGAGAAGGAGTCGGCAATCGTTGAGATGGATGGAGACTGTATCTGTCATACAATCAACGGAAAGCCGATCAAACCGAAGACTCTTGGACAGAAAGCGTATGTCGATGCCATCCGCAGGAAGATGATTGTGTTCGGAACGGGACCGGCAGGTACCGGGAAAACGTATCTGGCCATGGCGATGGCGATCACCGCATTCAAGAATGACGAGGTAAGCCGGATTATACTGACGCGTCCGGCGATTGAGGCAGGCGAAAAGCTGGGTTTTCTTCCGGGAGACCTGCAGAGCAAGGTAGACCCGTACCTGCGCCCCCTTTACGATGCACTGTATCAGATTATGGGGCCGGACAGTTTTCTGAAGAACATGGAAAAGGGTCTGATTGAGGTTGCGCCTCTTGCTTATATGAGAGGCCGTACACTGGACAATGCATTTATCATTCTGGATGAGGCGCAGAATACATCCCCGGCACAGATGAAGATGTTTCTGACGCGTATTGGCTTCGGGTCAAAGGTGGTTATCACAGGTGATCTCACCCAGAAGGATCTGCCCACAGGGGCACCGTCCGGGCTTGATGTGGCCCTGCGTGTACTGGGAAAGGTCGACGATATCAGTTTCTGTTCGATGACGAGTCAGGATGTTGTGCGTCATCCGCTGGTACAGAAGATTGTCAATGCATATGAAGAGTATGAGAAGCGTGAGAACCGCGAGACGCGAAGAGGGACAGGCAGGATGACAGCCGGCAGGAAGAGGCAGTAACGGAGACTGAGGCAAATACCTGACGGCAGGCAGATACAGAGGAAGAAGGTGGGAGCATCTATGACAGTTGATTTTGAAAATGAGAGCCGGGAGGATCTCGGACTGGAGCTGTATGATATTGCGGAGGAGGTGATCTCCTTTACGCTGGATTATATGAACTGTCCTTACGAGGCGCAGGTCAGCCTGCTTATCACGGACAGTGAGGAGATACACCGGATGAACCTGGAACACCGTCAGATTGACCGCCCGACGGATGTGCTTTCTTTTCCCATGGTGGAATTCGGGACGCCGGGTGAGTTTGATTTCCTGGAGGAGGATGAGCAGCAGGACTGTTTTGAGCCGGATTCAGGAGAACTGATGCTGGGAGATATTGTGATCTGTGCCCAGCGGGTGCTCTCGCAGGCGGAGGAGTACGGTCACTCTGCAAAGCGTGAGTACGCGTTTTTGATCACACACAGCATGCTTCATCTGCTGGGATATGATCATATGACAGAGGAAGAAGCGTGTGAGATGGAGCGTCTTCAGAAGGAGATTCTGGAGGAGCTTCATATATTAAGGTAGAGTAAGGAGGAACAGAATATGAAAAAAAGAAATATGAGAAAAAGAAATATGAGAAAAGCAGCGGGCCTGATGGCACTCGCACTGCTGACAGGCTGTATTTCATCAGGAATGACAGTTTCTGCAGAGGAGAATGGCATGGTGCGCAGTTTCCTGACCGGTAAGCTGGTGCCGGAATCCATCGGGCGCAAGAAAGCGATTTCCGTGATGTTCAACAATATTCAGGCTGCACTTCCGCAGTCAGGAATCAGCAATGCTGAGGTGGTTTATGAATCACCGGTGGAAGGCGGTATCACACGCCTTATGGGAATTATGGAGGATTACCAGGATGTGGAGCGTATCGGCTCCGTGAGAAGCTGCAGAAATTATTACGTATATTTTGCGCGTGAATTTAATACATACTATCTGCACTTCGGACAGGCAGTCTATGCCCTTGACCTGCTGAACCTTGATTCTACGCTGAATCTGAGCGGTCTTGATTCTGAGGGAGAGATTGTTTACTATCGCTCCGACGATTTTGAGGCGCCCCACAATGTATTTACAAATTACAACATGATTCAGGACGGCATTGAATTTATGAATTATCCGACAGAGTATTCGCAGGAATATCTCTCCGGAAACGGTCACTATAATTTTGCGGCAGATGATGCTCCGGTGACGCTGGATGGCGGTGCGGAGGCGGCTGTGGTCGAGCCGGGATACGAATATAATCATGCATACTTTACGTATGACGCTGAGACAGGCAAGTATACACGCTATCAGTATGGCGATGTACAGATTGACTTCCTCACAGGCAACCCGCTGAAATACGACAATATTATCCTGCAGTACTGCCCGTGGGAGAAATTTGATGAAAACGGATATCTGAATATCGATGTACTTTCCGGAGGAGCAGGAAAATATATTACCAGAGGAAAGGCCATTGATATAACATGGAAAAAGGATGAGATCGACACAGAAAATCCGTATGCAAATGAAAATTTCAGTGTCACACACTATTATGATGCGGATGGCAATGAGATCACTCTGAATCAGGGCAAGACGTGGGTCTGCATCGTGCTGGATACATACAGTGACAGTGTTGCGCTGTACCCGGATCTGGCATCCTTTAATGGCAACTGATGATGGAGACTTTGCGTTACGGGAAGCGAAGCGTTCATGCTTCGCTGATTACGATTGAGTAAGAGGTCTGAAGTGAAAGAGAATAAAAAAAGTGGAAAAAATTTTCTGGTGCAGGGCTCGATTCTTGCGGCAGCTTCCATCATTGCGAAAATAATCGGTCTTGTCTACCGTATTCCGCTGACAAATATACTTGGTGATGAGGGAAACAGTTACTATTCGACAGCCAATGAAATTTATGCAATTATTCTGATGATTTCGTGTTTCAATCTGCCTCTGGCAGTGTCGAAGCTCGTTTCGGAGCGCGTACACAAAGGAGAGTACCGCAACGCGCACAAAGTGTTTCTGTGCGCTGTGCGGTTTGCACTGCTGTCCGGTGGTACCCTTGCACTTGTCACGTACGTTTTTGCCGGATTCATCACGAAGTATCTGATGTCCTTTGAACTGGCAGTCTACGGACTGCGGGTTCTGGCGCCGGCGATCTTTATCTCTGCGATTCTCGGTACGTTCCGCGGATACTTCCAGGGATATTCCACAATGGTGCCCACGGCGGTATCCCAGGTCATTGAGCAGATCGTGAATGCAGTCATTTCTCTGGTCTGCGCGGATATCATGTTCAGCTACGGGGCGACGCTGGCCGCGAAGGAAGGCAATGCTTCACTGGCTCCTGCATGGGGGGCTGCCGGAGGTACCTTCGGAACGGTTGCCAGCATTACGGTCGCACTGATTTTTATGATGCTTATCTATACGGCACAGAAGAAGACACTGCAGCGGAACATGAGACGCGACCGTTCGGGGAAAAAGGAATCGGAGCGCGTAATATACAGACAGCTTGTGCTGACGATTCTTCCGGTCATTCTGAGCACGGTAATCTACAATATCAGCAATGTGGTAGACCAGGGGATTTTCAACAAAGTACTTCAGGGACAGGGTTATACGAATGCACAGTACGGTGCAATCTGGGGGATTTATTCCGGTAAGTTCCGTGTGCTGATGAATGTTCCGCTGGCTCTCGCATCGTGTCTGGCTCCGTCCATTGTTCCGAGCCTTACGGCTGCCATGGCAAACCGCAACCGGTCAGATGCGCGGCACAAGATTAAAATGTCCATCCGGTTTACGATGATTCTGACGATTCCCTGCGCAGCCGGTATGGCGGCTCTCGCCAAACCGATTATCACCATGCTGTTCAGCCAGGAGACGGGTGTACCCCTTGCCACCGGAATTATGCAGATTGGATCTCTGATGATTGTGTTCTATGCACTTTCCACGCTGACCACCGGCATTTTACAGGGCCTGGGACAGCTGAGACAGCCGCTGTACAACTGCAGCATTGCACTTGTGCTGCATTTTATCGTCCTGTATGTGCTGCTGACGATCGGAAATCTGAATATATATGCAGTGGTGTATTCCAATATTTTCTTTGCACTTGTTGTCAGCATACTGAACGCGATATCAATCCGCAGATTCATCGGTTACCGTCAGGAGTGGTATAAGACGTTTATTGTTCCCTCCATCGTCTCTATTATGATGGGGGCGGCAGCTTATGTGATATATTCCGTATTTCACATGTTTGCAGGAAATACGGTGTCCACATTTTTTGCGATTCTGGCAGGTGTTCTGGTATACGGAATCGGAATGGTATCCTTCCGTGGAATTACTGCTGAGGAGCTGGCGATGTTCCCCAAAGGACATCTGCTGATCAAGCTGCTTCGCAGAATGGGACTGCTGCGTTAAGAGGGCGGCTTAAAAAAGATGATGCCCATGGAAGCAAGGCGGTATAAACATCTTCCGACAGTAATGATATGGTACAAAATGAGGAGCAGTTATGAATTACAGAGAAAAACTGAAAGACAAGAAGCGCATTGTGGTGAAGATCGGCAGCTCGTCGATCACCCATCCGGAGACGGGGGCGCTGAATCTGACAAAGCTTGAAATTCTGGTGAGAGAGCTTTGTGATCTGAAAAATACGGGTAAGGATGTTATTCTTGTATCATCCGGTGCCATTGCGGTGGGACGACAGGCGATCGGTGTCCACCATCGTCCGAAAAATGTGGCGGAAAAGCAGGCGTGCGCAGCGATCGGACAGGCACAGCTGATGATGATCTATCAGAAGCTGTTCAGTGAGTACGGTCATCGTGCCGCGCAGATTCTGATGACGAAAAATACGATGATGAATCATCTGAGCCGCAGGAATGCAGCCAATACTTTTGAGGAGCTGCTGGCTCTCGGCGCGATTCCGATTGTCAATGAAAACGATACAGTAGCTACGTATGAGATTGAGTTTGGTGACAACGATACGCTTTCTGCTATTGTAGCTGCACTGGTGCATGCAGATTTTCTTCTTCTGCTCTCGGATATTGACGGGCTGTATACGGATGATCCGAAAAAAAATCCGGCTGCTGTTTTTATTGATACGGTGGACCAGCTCGATGATCAGCTGATGCATATGGGAAAGGGCAGCAGCAGTGATGTGGGAACAGGCGGTATGGCGACAAAGCTGTCTGCGGCAAAGATTGCCACGTCAGCCGGTGCAGACATGATGATTGCAAACGGAGAGGATTTTCACGTGATTCATCGGATTATGCAGGGTATGAATGTGGGTACACTGTTTCCGGGACATTCGGACGAAAATTTTGATTTATTTGATATTCTGGAAGAAGAATCAAACTGAGAGGTGTGAAATGGACATGCTGGATCTGAACAGAATCAATGAGCTGGCCAGAAAGTCGAAGGCAGAAGGGCTGACGGCAGCTGAGAAGGAGGAACAGGCAGAGCTTCGCAGACAATACATAGAAGCGGTTCGCCGGAATCTCAGAGGGCAGCTGAACAATATCGACATCATCAATAAGGATGGCAGTATAGAGAATCTGGGAGAAAAATATGGAAAAAAAGGAAATTAGAAAAAAAGTATTCTCGCACAGAAAAGAGCTGACTCAGGCTCAGATTGAGGAGAAGAGCAGAGCGATCTGTGAACGGATCATGCGGATGGATGCTTTTCGGCGGGCAAAGTCTGTCTACGTATACATGGACTGTAAGGGCGAGGTATCCACAAAACCGCTGATTGAGGAAGCCTGGAGACTGGGAAAGACGGTGGCGGCTCCGAAGGTGTTCGGGGAGGAGATGACGTATTTTGAGATCGTTTCCTATGCGGATGTTCAGCCTGGGTATTACGATATCCCGGAGCCGGTGACCGGCCGTGCAGCGGCAGACGATGAAGCGCTTCTGATTGTTCCCGGTGTCGGCTTTGATGCGCAGCGTCACCGCTGCGGTTACGGAAAAGGATTTTATGACCGCTATCTGTCAAAGAATACGAAGCATACAACGGTGGCAGTCGCCTTTGAATTTCAGATGGTGGATGAAGTGCCGGCACAGCCCCATGATATCTGCCCACAGTACCTGTTTACGGAGGATCGGATGTTTGCTGACCCGGATGTGCTTCTTGAGGATATCGGACGGTCCGCAAAGCAGGCGGAGCCTCTCTTACGGAAACTTTCCACGGCTCAGAAAAATGATGCGCTGAGAAAAACTGCTGAGTATCTGGTGAAATACTCTGAGGAAATCCTCAATGCCAATGCGAAGGATGTTGCTGCAGCACGTGCGTCACATATGCATGAAGGGCTGGTTGACCGCCTGATGCTTAATGATGCGAGAATTGAGAGCATGGCGGAGGGAATGCGTCAGATTGCTGCGCTGGACGATCCGATCGGAGAAGTCAGTGATATGAAGAAACGTCCCAACGGTCTTATGATCGGAAAGAAGCGTGTTCCTCTCGGTGTCATTGGTATTATCTACGAGTCACGGCCGAATGTGACGGCTGACGCATTCGGACTGTGCTTTAAGACCGGGAATGCAGTGATTCTGAAAGGTGGAAGTGATGCGATCCATTCCAATGCAGCGATTGTGGAGGTGATTTGCAGGGCTCTTTCGGACTGCCAGATTCCGGAAGGTGCGCTTCAGCTGATTGAGGTGACGGACCGTGCTGTGACGGCTCAGTTCATGCGGCTGAAGAAGTATGTGGATGTGCTGATTCCGCGTGGAGGAGCAGGTCTGATCCGTGCCGTTGTGGAGAACAGTACAATCCCTGTCATTGAGACAGGTACGGGAAACTGTCATATTTTTGTGGATGAGTCAGCAGATATCGATATGGCTGTCAGCATTATCAACAACGCAAAAACACAGCGAATCGGCGTCTGCAATGCGTGTGAATCCATTGTTGTCCATGAGAAAATTGAGAAGGAGCTGCTTGTCGCTCTGAAGAAAAAGCTGGATGAGCATCTGGTGGAGCTTCGCTGCGATGCGCAGGCGCTCTCCTGCATTGATGGCGGTGTGCCGGCTCTGGAGGATGACTGGGGAAGAGAATATCTGGACTATATTCTGTCGGTTAAGACGGTTTCCTCTCTGGATGAGGCGATCGCACATATCAACCGCTACAATACCGGACATTCTGAATCAATTATTACACAGAATTATACGAATGCAATGCGTTTCCTGGACGAGATTGACGCTGCGGCAGTCTATGTGAATGCATCAACACGGTTTACCGACGGTTTTGAATTCGGTTTCGGTGCTGAGATCGGGATCAGTACACAGAAGCTGCATGCCCGGGGACCGATGGGGCTTGAAGCGCTGACAACTACGAAATACATTATTTTCGGGGACGGTCAGATCCGCCCATAGGGGTATAAAAGGACATCCCCCTGCATATATTTGTTGTAGTATATGCAGGGGGTCTTTTCATGGAAAAATTTGATCTGTACAAGGATATTCAGATGAGGACGGGCGGTGAAATCTATGTCGGTATCGTCGGTCCGGTCAGAACCGGAAAGTCCACGTTTGTGCGTAAATTTGTGGAGCATCTCGTGCTGCCGGAGCTGGAGGACAATGCGAGAAGACAGGCGCAGGACGAGATGCCCTCAAGTGCATCAGGAAGAATGGTGACAACAGTGGAGCCAAAATTCATCCCGAGGACGGCAGCCTCTATTGAAGTGGGAGACGGGACGGTTATGAAGGTGAGGCTGGTGGACTGTGTCGGATTTCTTGTGCCCGGGGCAGAGGGAACACAGGAGAACGGGGTGGCCCGCATGGTGAAGACACCGTGGCAGGAAGCACCCATTCCGTTTCAGGAAGCTGCAAAGACAGGTACACAGAAAGTGATCAGTGACCATGCGACCATTGGAATTGTCGTGACGACGGACGGCAGCTTCGGAGAGCTTGGCCGCAGCAGCTTTCTGGAAGCAGAAAAAGAGGCGATTCTGCAGCTGAAGCAGCTTGGCAAGCCGTTTCTTGTAATAGTGAATTCTTCGAGACCTTACTCTGAGGAAGCGAAAACAACAGCAGAATACCTGAAGAAGACGTACGGTGTTTCCTGTATGATCCTGAACTGTGAGCAGATGGGGAAAAATGAGATTTACCAGGTATTTGAACAGTTTCTGCTGGAATTTCCGCTGACAAGGGTTGTTTTCCAGATTCCGAAATGGGCGGAAACTCTGGAAAATTCTCACTGGCTGAAGCAGGAACTCTTTGACAGCGTGAGGAAGTATATGAACGGTCTTCATACAGTCCGTGATATTTACTCAGGGACTTCTTTGCTGGAAAGTCAGTACATAAAGAAGTCAAAGGTGGAGAATGTGGATCTCTCACGCGGGGAGGCAGAGGTGACAGTTCTGATGCAGGAGTCTCTCTACTACCGGATTCTCAGTGAGATGACAGGTACCGATATACACAGTGAATACCAGCTGATTTCCATAATCAGGGAGCTCTCCAGGCTGAAGCAGGAATATGAGACGGTGGAATCGGCCATTTTGGCTGTACGTCAGACCGGATATGGAATGATTACGCCGAAAAAGGAAGAAATCACGATGGAAGAGCCTGTCATTATACGTCAGGGCAATAAGTACGGTGTCCGGATACGGGCAACCTCCCCATCCATCCATCTGATCCGCGCGGAGATCGAAACGGAGATTGCACCGATCGTGGGAAATGAGGCGCAGGCTCAGGATCTGATTACGTATATGAACGACAGCCGGAGTGATCAGGAAGGGGCCTGGAACACGCTGATTTTCGGAAAATCGGTGGAACAGATGGTTGAAGAAGGAATTCGTGCCAAGCTCTCCCAGATCAGTGAGGAAAGCCAGCAGAAGCTTCAGGATACGATGAAACGTATTGTAAATGAGTCGAGAGGAAAACTGATCTGTATCATCATCTGATAAAAAAGCATTTTTTTCATGTTTTTTGTGCTGAAGTGAAAAGTTTATTTCCACTTTGAAAAATGAAAAAATAAAAGTAGCAATTACTCTTACAAAAATGAGTTATTGCTACTTTTTCTGTTTTATAA
>SFEV01000128.1 GCA_004557975.1 Lachnospiraceae bacterium | reverse complement strand
GGCGATGGGGAACTGGAATTATACAGCCAGAAGGCAGAACTCTGTGCCATGCAGATTTATAATGGAAAAAGCCGTGCGACTTTGAAAGAGGGAATCTGTTATCTCCGTGTGCGCACGGACCACACCGGACCGTATATCCTTACAGCGCTTCGCACAGAATGTAAGGTTCCCGGCGCAATTACCGGGCTGACTGCTGTAAAAGATGTGGGCAGTATCGTACTCTCCTGGGCCATTGGAAGCGAGGCAGATATTACCGGGTACCGTCTGTACCGGCGAAGAGAGGGAGAAACGGAGTTTACGGTGCTTGCGGACATCGGGAAAAGGACTATTCTGTCTTACACGGACCGGAATGTGGAGACGGATGTTATTTATGAATACTGTATTGCCGGAATCAATCTTTTCGGTCGTATCGGCGGGCAGTCGCCTGTTGTGCGGGCTGAGGCGGAGAAGGATACGGATCCGCCTGTTATCACAAAGCTGGAACCGGCGGAAGGGACGCTTGTGGGGACCATTTGCCGGTTTACGGCCTATGCACAGGACAATGTGGGTGTGACAAGGATGGTACTGTATGTATCGGAAGATGGAGAAAGCTGGACAGAAATCGCATCAGCGGCGCGTCAGCAGGTGTCTGTGGATTATGATACCTCCGTACATCAGGATCGGGGGCTGAAAATACGGGCGCTGGCTTTTGACGAAGCCGGAAATCAGAGCGATGAACGGATCCAGTCTTATCCAAGTGATAATACCGGGCCGTCAAAAGTCACCGGAGTGACAGCGACTGCTGCCTCCGTAACGATAACGCTCCACTGGAATGCACTGCAGGATACGGATCTGTTTTATTATCGCGTGGAAGAGAAACGGGGAAAAGAATTTGTAAAGATAGCAGATACCTATCAGAAGCTTGGCGCAGTGGTGGATGGTCTGGTTCCGGATACTACCTATGTTTATCGGGTGGTGGGATATGACAGACTGGGAAATCGCGGTGTACCGTCGGATGAGATCACGGTAAAAACGGCAAAGGATACAACAAGTCCTGTTGTCACCGGTCTGAGTCCGAAACCAGGAGCTTACCGTGATCAGATTCCAGTCACCATTCAGGTATGGGACGATGCAGGTGTGCAGAAACTGACTCTTCAGGTTACAGATGCAAAGGGACTCTGGCAGGATGTACGTATCTGGGAATATGCTGCCGTCCGGGGCAGCATGACACAGAAATACACACTGGATCTTGGTGGATATCCGGAAGGGAAAATCCGGATAAGAGCCGTGGCGGCAGATTTGGCGGGTAATGAAAGCAATACAGGAAGCAGTGCGCCTTTTGTGGAATATGTGGTGGACAGGACGGCTCCGGGAGCACCAAAGAATGTTTTGGCCAGCGGAAAAGACGGGTATGTGGAGATCCGCTGGAATCAGGGGCAGGAAGATGACCTTGCGGGTTATACGATATATCGAAGTGATTCCCGGACGGGAGGCTATCAAAAGCTGGCGGAAGGGCTGAAAAGTATTTTTTATCTGGATCGGACCGCCGAGACAGACGTATTTTATCGTTATCGGATTACTGCTTTCGATGAAGCCGGAAATGAGAGTGATTTTACACTGACGGATTTTGCTGCTGTGCAAAAGGATGAAAAGAAACCGGAAATCGTCAGCATATATCCGGAGCAGGCTGCTGTATTAGGCAGCGGAAAGCGTACCGTATCGGTGATGGCAAGGGACAACAGGCAGCTTCATTTTATCACGGCAGAGTACAAAGCAGGAGAAGAAACGGACTGGATCAGCCTTGGTAAAAAAGAATGTGCGGATTACCGGGATGT
This sequence comes from Lachnospiraceae bacterium, assembly GCA_004557975.1. Lineage (GTDB taxonomy): Bacteria > Bacillota > Clostridia > Lachnospirales > Lachnospiraceae > Choladousia. The sequence goes on along the minus strand of SFEV01000128.1, from coordinate 203 downwards.
AGCCGCCTGGGATATTCCGGAAGAGAATATGAAGCATGGGGAGATCCTTAAGGTTCGTGCCAGGGCGGAAGATGCGGAAGGACTGGTAAGTGACTGGAAGGAGATATCTTATGAGACAGATTTAGAAGCTCCCGGAGCCGCCGATGCCGAAGCAGTCTACGATCCGGAACTGGATCAGGTTCTTATCACCTGGGCTGGAATGG
>SFEV01000127.1 GCA_004557975.1 Lachnospiraceae bacterium | reverse complement strand
ATGTCCTTCATATCCGGTGTATAACGGAGGGTGATGCGCTGCTTTGCAAAACGGTAATCGACCTCATACTCCACCTGATCGATCACAATGACAGAGTCAGCGGATACCCGGCGCTCGATCTCAAGAAGAAACGAGGATTCGATCTGTTCATCGGGCAGACGGCAGATCAGTTCCGGTTCCTGAAAGAAGCGTTCTTGCGGGGACATTCCTTTCAGAGAGGAATGAGGACGCTGGTTATAGCTTCTGACAAAGGTCAGCAGGCTCCCTCTGAGTCCTTCCAGTGTATGAAAATCCCTCATATCCAGGGATGCCATCCACTGATCCTTCAGAGTGCGGAACCATCTCTCAATCTTGGCCTTCTGTGTGGGTGTATAAGGCTTGCAGTAGCTGATCACAGATCCGATCCGGGCAGCCAGCAGTTCCATCTGCCTGTTTTTGTAGGCGGCACCGTTATCAAAGTTGAAAACCTTTGGCCTGCCATACTTGGAGACTGCAGACTTCATGACGGACATAAGATTCACGAAGGTATCGTTAAAGAAGACATCTGCGCCAAGGATAAAACGGCTGGCATCATCGATCAGTGCGATCACATAAACACGGTGCTTCTTTCCATCCTCGGTTTTCAGATAAGGGCCGGCACTGGAATCACCGCACCATACTTCATTGATGTGAGGTCTTTCGTAACGCCGCATATCCTGATTGTTCGTCAGACGTTCCTGTAAGACGAGCTGATTGATGAAACGGCAGACCGTGGATTCTGAGAGCTGTCCGGAGCGGATGCTGCCGTTATCCTGGAGCTGTTTATAGATCGCAGCCGCAGACATCCGGGGATAATGATGCTTGAGATAAATGATCTGTTCCTTGAGGTCGTCATCTATCTTGCGGCTTACGCCACAGTCAGACCGGCCGGTGGGCACCAGAGCATCAAAACCGGATTTCTTGTAAGAAAAGTACCATTTCTCCAGAGTTCCCGGAGAATAGTGGCGAAGGGAACCATCCGGCGCCTTGATCCCTTTAGCCGAAACGGTACGAAAGTAAGCACTCAGGGATTCATAGTCTTCCTGGGTACCTGTAATGAGTGGAGCAATCGCTGAATAGCGCATGAGGGCGACTGCCTGTTTCTTTTCCTGTTCCATAAGTCAGTCCTCCTTAGGGTTTTTCTTTATTGTAAGGGACAATAGAGGCACTGTCGGGTAAGGTTATGTGGTATAGGAAAAAAGTTTGTTGACCCGCAGATGTATCTGCATGAACTGCGACGAATAATCCGAAAAACAGGAAAGGATCAGATTGCCCAGAGGAAAGAGGCCAATCCTGAGAGAGCGCAGCTTTTCTCTCCAGCAGAGCCTGTAGTTTCGGAGTATGGATTTGACGTTGTTTTCATCAATGGATGGATTGCTCTCACAGACCATGCTGACGCTGCGGCCTTCTTCGTAGTCATTGCAGATCCTTTGCTGGTCGGAAAGAGGGACCTGGGAGTAGGGAACCATGGAGGATAGAAGAAGTGCATGGGTAGTACCGCATTCGGAGCATCTCACCCGGCAGACACGGAGCCGGAGAGTTCCGGAAGGCAGCTTTACGGACCTCCAGTAGTAACCATGAACCGACAAACAGGCCGAATGAGAACAGGAACAGGTCAGCTGGTGAAGCTGAAGGTTAAAAATAACAGAATCATAAAAGGATTGAGAAATCTGATTGCAATCCCTGACAAAAATGGTTATCATGGTATTGTGAATAGACACAGGGTTACCTGTGTATGTGAACAGTAGCAGGCCAGACTTTTCCAGGGTGAGGCCTGCTATTTCTATGTAACAATCATTATGATAACACAAGAGGCACGGCATAAAGCAATCCGATGTAAAATCCATCAGAATAATTTATGCTGTGCCTCTTTTTAAATTGATTGAATGTGGTATGGTTTAGGACCAGATAAAATGCGGGATAACAGTTATAGTACTAATACTGGTTATTCTAATTGCTATTCAATTATGCTACATTCAGCAGACACTTTAACAACGGTTGAATTTGAAGAAGGTGTTGAGG
>SFEV01000126.1 GCA_004557975.1 Lachnospiraceae bacterium | reverse complement strand
CTCCCCGGAACGGATCATACATACCCTGGTCCTGCCCGGCTGCCTGGAAACGTAATCCACCGCATTGCAGGAGCCCGCCGAAACACCGATCACATGGGGAATATAGAAATCCTGCTCCATCAGATAATCCAGTACACCGGAAGTAAAAATTCCCCGCTTGGCACCGCCTTCCAGAATCATTGCCGCTTTTTTCATCGAATCTGCCCCCTTTTCCATCCGTCAAATCTGTCCATGCAAGTATAGCTCAAAAAACAGCTTCCTGCAAGCATATCCATCCCGTTTTTGCCCATACTAAACGACAAAGCAGCCAGGTTGACCGTCTGGCAGTATACCGAAAGGAGCTCTTATGAAACCACTGCCGATGTTTCTGTCCCTGGTCTTTTCCCTGACTGCGGATCTTGTTTTTCTGCACACCCCCTTTGAACTGGCCGGAATCCTGCTGTTCATTCTGGTTCAGTTCTGCTACCGCACCTTGCTTGCCATCCCCCTTCTTCCCTGGCTGAAATCCGGTCTGCTCCTGGCACTGTTCCTGACTTTTACAGCTGATTTCTGCGGTATAAAAGGCAGCCTCCTTCTGGCGGCTGCCCTGTTCTATTTCATTCTTCTGTTAATCAACCTTTTTCATGCGTGGCATCAGACCTTCCGGAGCGTTCCGCTTCTGATGGCTCTGTGCCTGACCATGCTCCTGATCTGTGACTTTCACGTGGGGCTGTACAACCTGCCGCGTTTTCTTCATCCACTGCCTGCAGCACTGCAGAATTACTGCACCCTCACGGCCGGCCACATGATCTGGATCTTTTACATTCCCGGTCAGCTGATCATGGTTTTTCTGTTTCTGTCTTCTCTTCGGCATTGAACGATGACGTCAGCAGCCATCTTCCGTTTTTCTCGGAACCCTCACGCACCACCAGATTCTGCTTTTTCAGCTTGTCGATATCGCGCAGGATCGTACGCTTCGTGACCTGGAGACTGCGCACCATCGTCCCGATGCTGACGCGGTCATTTTCCGCCATCATTTTCAGAATCTCCGTCTGTCGTTCCTCCGGAGTAAAATGCCCGTCATACTGTGCGTAAGCGTCTTTCACAAAAGGCAGTGTCTCCTGAACGACATCCGTATCCTGATCGGCCGTCGTCCGGGATTCGCTCCGAATCTCTTTCCATGACATACAAAGCAGACAGATGCCATCCTTTTTCTGCATCGTCAGTCCTTCCGGCAGCTTTTCCGGATACAGCCCCATCACACGCAGAAGCTGTGTAAGCAGCGGATTTCCAAATCTTCCCATACTTCCGGCAAACTCTGCCGTCACATCCTGTCTGTTCACACGAATCGTTGCGGGATAAGCAGCTGTATATTCCCGTTCCGACAGAAAGACTGCCGCAAAAGCCGCTGCTCTTTCTTTTCCAAGTGCATTCTCCAGAAATGCGGTAATCTTTTCCGTTTCGTCCAGCAGATTCGTCTCAAAAGTTGCGCGCACCATGCGCCCATCCTCCTGTTTTTCGCAGTAAACCTGCGTATTCCCGAAGATATTGCGCAGTGTACTGTCCTTTCCCATCAAAAGTGCGGCAAGAAAACGAAGCCCTCTCTCTCCCGTCTCGTAATTGATGCCGGAAAGATTCATCTCAGCCAGCAATGGAGCATTTTCCAGATGTCCCCATGGATGCTCCGGATCTGTCATCAGAATCCGTGCACGGGCTCTGGCAATCAGCTCCTCCCGCAGGTCATGCTCCCGCAGATAGGGATAGATCTTTCGCTCGGTGTAAATATCCTGTTTTCTCGCATAAAGTCTTGCCAGCTCTTCCCTGCGCTCCAGTCGAACCGTCTCCCCGTCTCTTCGCACAAAAATCTGTCCCCGCAGTGCATGAACCTCCGGACTTTCCGGAACGGAAAGCACCAGAATATGCTTTCCCTCAACGATCTCCTCCTCCAGGTCCAGATAAAACACCGGCCGGAAAATCTCCTCGTTCTGCGCCGCCTGGGTGAGCCCCTTTATGATATCCGGTATCGCTCTCTCCCTCAGCCCCGGAACACTTCCATTTTCGTTG
>SFEV01000073.1 GCA_004557975.1 Lachnospiraceae bacterium | reverse complement strand
GTGTCATGAAGCTCTATTATCGCGGCGGGCAGCTCAAGGACAATCCCATCCGCTGCTACGACGCGAATTTTGAAGATCTGGGCGATCAGTTTGACCATACGTTCCGAAACGGCGTTCTGACGGTTCGGGCGGATTTTGCCGAAAATATCAGCGGGCTGACGATTGAGGACAGGGCGCATGATGTTATCTATCATCTGCGCTATCTGGACTCCCCGCAGTTTGCATGGCTGGCAGATGTGTTCTGGCACGATGACGGCTGGCATGAAACCGGAGATCGTGAGGCGTATTACAGTGCGGCCGAGCTGCAGGCGGAAGCCGACAGAAAAGCTGAAAGCCGGAAGGAGGCGCAGGAGGCCTTTGCGCTGCTGGAAGGCACATGGGTCACGGAGGACGGCCTGCAAAAATACGAGTTTGCCGTAAACGAGGACAAAAGCGGTATGGAATGCTGCAATATGTGGTGGAACAGCGAATCACAGTCAAACTGGAGAGATGGATACTGCAGAGCAGCACTGCTTTTAGATGACAGTAAGTATGTGGAAAAAGTTGAGGAGTATATCGCCTGGATTTTAAATACACAGGATGCAGACGGTTATCTTGGAATTTACAAAGAAGATCTGCGATACCGGCATACAGATGAAAATGGAGAATTGTGGTCAAAATCCACCTTATTCAGGGTCTTGCTGGCATATTATGAGAAAACAGGATCCGAAACTGTAAAAGAAGCGCTGGAGAAGGCTTTTAAAAATCTAATGAATGGATATCCAATCGGAACTTCAAATCCTTTTTCGGTAAAAAACAGTTTTTGCGGACATTGTCACGGTCTGACGATTGTAGATTCACTGTTTGAAATGTATTTGCTGACGGATGATTCAGAATATCTGGATTATGCCATATGGCTGTATGAAAATTTCAGCGAAAATATTGTGAGCGAAGAAGACTTACAGATAAAAAATATCCGTGATATGGACTATATGTGGAAAAATCACGGAGTACATCTTTATGAACATATTCGGGCAGTAGTCATAGCCGGATTGTATAGGGATGAGTACCGTCCGTTGATTGATCTGATGCTGGCCAAGCTTCCATTTCACATAACACCCTCCGGAGGTCCCATTGGAGATGAATGGGTATTGAGAAGAAGCGCAGATGCCACAACAACAGGATATGAATTCTGTTCTGTCACAGAACTGTTTGACAGCTATGCACTATTATTACAGGAAACCAAAAAGATGATGTGGGCAGACAAAATGGAGTGGCTCTACTTCAATGCGGGCATGGGAATGAAGCATCCGGAAGAAAGTTCCATCATGTATTGTAAAACCGATAATTGTTATACTGCAGACAGGAGAAAAACCTTTACAGATGTGTATACAGACGAACGTTACAAATATTCTCCGGTGCATCAGACTACGGCAGTCTGCTGTGTACCTAATATGGGCAGACTTACTCCGCACTATGTACAAAATATGTATGTTCAGCATGAAAATGAAATATCTGCAGTTTTGTTTGGGAGCAGTGAACTGAAAACAGCCATCAATGAAACGGAAGTTGTCATTTTGCAGGAAACAGATTATCCTGCACAGCGGAAGCTGTGTTTTGAGATAATCCCAAAGGAGGCCGCAGAGTTTACATTCAGTGTCAGGGTACCGGCATGGGCCGATCAGGTTAAAGTAAACGGTCAGGCAATTGTTGTCTGTCATCATAAGATACGGCTGAAGAAGCTGTGGACGGGGAGACAGTGCATAACGGTTGAGTATTTATGCGACGTTAAAATTTCAGAAGATCTGAATAAAGACTATTATGTCACACATGGCCCCCTGGTTTATGCGGTGCCGATTGCCGCCAGGGAGCAGACAATCCTGGAATATGATATAAAACCATTCCGGGAGATCGGGTACATTTCGACAGAACGGGAAAAAGAAAGCTGGAAGATTCACGAAAATGACCGCAGTCAATTCTGTTATCTTGAAACCGGGGAGAAAAACTGGAAAAAACAGAAGCTGTCAGGTGTATTCCGGGATGGCAGACAAAAGATACATACTGCCATGGTGCCTATGGGAGGAACAATTTTAAGGAAAGTTACATTTCCGGCAGACTCAGGAGGAGAATAAGATGACACCGTATGAACGTGTAAAATGCAGACTGGAAGGAAAAGAAGTTGACAAAATTCCGAATATGAATATTGCCATGGCATTGGTGGCAAAGGAAGCAGGAACGGATTACCGGACTTATGTTCTGGATTACAGAAAACTGGTGGAAGGAAATCTTCGCTGTGTGGAGAAGTATGGATTCGATTCAGTCAGTGTAATTTCCGATCCGGTCAGAGAAGCTGCGGCGTTTGGCAGTAATCTTATTTTTCCGCAGGATGGGGTACCGTACTGTTCTGAACCATTATTGAAAAATGGCTATGATACGGATAAACTGAAAATCGTAAGTCCCTATGATAATGACAGAACTCTGGACCATATCAGAGCAGTGGAAGAATTCAGAATTCGTGTCGGCGGCGAGATCCCGATCATCGGATGGGTGGAGGGTGTACTGGCTGAATGCGCAGATCTGAGAGGGGTGAGTGAACTTCTTATGGATCTTGCGGAAGAGGAAGACCTGACAGAAGTAATGGATATCATTTTTCGGCAGCAATGCAGATTCATGGAAGCACAGGTAAAAGCAGGTGCGGATATTATTGGAATCGGCAATGCGGTGGCTTCACTGGTAGGACCGTCTCTTTATGAAGAATATGCATTTAAGTATGACAAGGCAACGATTGATTATCTGCATCAAATGGGTGCGAAAGCGAAACTGCATATTTGCGGCAACATTACTCCTCTGCTTTCCCAACTGAAGCTGTTGGAAGCTGATATTCTGGACTTTGACTGGATGGTGGAATGCAGGGATATCCGCGACATCACAGAGGGGACATCTGTCTGTATTTGCGGAAATATAGATCCGGTTGCGGTGATGCTGCAGGGAATAGAAAAAGATGTTGCAGAAAAAACAGGTACATGCATACAGGAAGGCGGGAAACGCTATATCGCAGCCTGCGGATGTGAAGTGTCCAAAGATTCCCCGGAGAATAATCTTAAGGCGATGGATGATGTGCTGTATATAAAATAAAAAGTCATGTGAATATCTTGTTGTCCAGCAGATTGTATTGTAACGATTTAAAACTCCTGCCTTATAAGATGCTATTATACAAATACCCTGCACCAGGTACCACAACTACCTGGTGTAGGGTATTTGCTTCAGTTACAGAGGCAAGTATTATTAACCTATGCTATTTTACCAGCAACAAAACCAAGTACACAGCTAACAGCCTGTTCAGTAATCTGTTTCACAACAACAGTATTGCAATCATAGTCACAGCCTTCCATCCAAATATAAACAGTGATTGTTTTTGCTGTATTTGCTGTCAGATCACAAAGCTTCTTGCTATCATCTTTTTCTACTAATGTAGTATTGTCAGAAGGTGCAGTAACGGTACCGTTCGAAAGAGCAATAACATCACCTGCACTCATATTATCAGCGGCAATATCATCAGCGGCATTAGCGCCGCTAATAGCCCTCTTAACACCATCGGCAGCCATGGAAACCAACGTAGTGTTATAGCTATTACCGGAACCAGTAATCGGAGTCGCGTCTACCTGATAGAAGAAAGTTTCTCCACCATCAATAACCAATGCAAGTCTCATAGATTTCAAAACATTTACATTACCATCAGTTGTGAACTGTGTTTCAGAATCCAAATATAATCCACAGTTTTGACTGGACTTCACCTGGAAAGAATCGACAAAATAATCCTTGGTATTATCAGCAGGCACAAACCCCTGAGCCGTATACTCACCTTTCTGAAGATTGCTATCTCCAGTTTCTGTTCCCCAAGCTGAATCTTTAAAGAAAGATGTTGTATCAATTGTGGATACAGGAATAAATTCAGTTGCAGTTTCTGCTTTGAACTTTGCAGTCGTTCCCCATGCATTTTCAGTTGCATGTGAAATCAACAGTGTGTTTGCTGCTTTAGCAGTAACAGTTACATTATCAGCTGTAACCTTGGTATTATTCACAAACCACGCATACGTTGAACTCCCCAACGCCACAGCCGCCACGAGTACCATTGCGATTGCAGCCATGAGCTGTCTCTTTAATGCTTTTACACTCATACTATTTTCCTCCTTAAAAATCTTATCGCCAGTTCTTAAGCCCTTGTGGCCTGTCTTTCAGTGCGCTAACTGGCATTTAGACGCATCGCCTGCGTCTCCCTGTGCCGGAAATCATTCCGGGGAAATGCAGGGAAAGAGGAAAATGACTGTGGTACAACCCGTATCAGGTCTGGAAAATCCGGCTGCTGCCCTCTGTCTCCTTTTTGTCTGTACTGACATTTTATTTCCTCCTTCGTGTTTTGTGTGCCGATGAGTTTCCTTTTCAGGAACTCTCTTTTGTGTGTGCCCGGAGGCACGTCACACATACACGGCAACTGACGGCCATAGCATGAGCTCATTTCTGTTGAAGGAACAGCTCCGGCCTTAGGCTCTGAAGTTTTGCGTCCCATCTTTTCAGATGGTTTGCCCGGTGATCTGCCGTATCCGTTTCCGGAATACGACAATCTATCATCGCAAGGCTCGTTGTGGTCACCTGCGATATACCTGAAATAACAGAAAATTCTCCGCCGGTGTTACTGGTTGCGGCGGTTCTTCCACGTTATGTCGGTATCGTGATAATAATCCGGTGCAGTCGTTCCGGCTGCATCAATCGGTTTGTTGCCTGTCAGGGTATCTCCGATATCCTGAACAAATTTCGTAAACAGGTTTGTATTGTCATCGGCTACTGCATCGATATCCATACTGAACTGGACGGAACCGCCGATGATCGCGTCGACACATTCGGGATCTTCTCCCTCCATCCAGATAACAATGGTGTACTTGTCTACGTTTCCTACCAGAAAATTTTCTTCCGTATATTCACATACGATATCACTGCTCTGGAAATTTTCGCAGCCCTCCTCCGGAGTTCCGTCAGCGGATGGATGTGCGTAGATTTTCTGTTCTCCGTTTCTCCAGACTGCGACACGCACTGCCTGCTCGGCACCTTTGGAGCATGCGTCCACTTTAAGGACTGCCTCATAACCCACGTCGATTTTTCCTGCATTGCGCACGTAATACGTGTATGCCACGTAGTTTCTTCCGTTGTGGCTGCCGTCATGATCATCCAGGTCTGATGGGAGATCTGTCACAGTGATGTTTGTGGCATCCTTGATGACGGCTGCAGTGAGACGCGCTGTGGGATCGGTAAAATCCCCGTCCTCCGAGATGCTGATCCCCTTGCGGTACAACTCCAGGCGGTTCAGATTGACGGTAAAGTTTCCCATCTTTTCCTGGACAAAGGCCATCCCGAACAGAACTGCCACACCTGCCAGCAATCCCAGCAGCAGAAGCTGCATCCGGTCAAGTCTGAGCAGCAGCGCACCGAACTGTCGTGCTCGCCTGCGGGGTATGTACATGCTGACTATGGTTTCGGGATCCACATCCTCACCGTATTCCCCCATAATCTTCTCCAGCTCTTCGATGCGGATCAGCGTATCCTTTCCGCCTTTTCCATGCCGGATGCGCCTGTGACGCTTTGATGGATGGTATTCTTTTCTTTTCATTCGCTTCTCTTTATACGTTTCTCTTTATACGTTTCTTTTCATATATTTCTTTTCCTGCTTCTCTCTATGTTTCTCTACAGCCGGTACTTTTTCTTCAGGTAGGAAAGGTACGCTCTGATGCGCTCTTTTTCTGCATCATCGCCATACCGGAACTGAAGACCGCAGATATTCCTGTAAAGGCTTCCTTTCGGTGCCTGACGGTTCCAGCAGACCGCAGCCACAAGCTCGCATCCCGCGCCTTCCTCCGAAGTGCCGATGTTCGGCAGCGTCACCTCACATATCTCTCCTACATTGAACACGCGGTTCAGATAGAGAGCCAGACCTCCGGCAGAGATATCCAGCGACAGACCTTCTTCTTTTTCAATGATACCGTCATAATTGACCGGCCACGTATCCTGCACATACTCAATACCCAGCGCGACCTTGAGACGCTCATCTGCACGCTTGAAAAACTGTCTCTGCTCTGTGACACGGCGAATCTTCCAGTAACGGTGCAGTCCTTCCTTTACGATATCGTCTGCGTATCCGGCCAAGATCATGGATTCCTCTCCCTGACCGTAGCGGATCAGAAGCTTCTGACTTTCATCAAGGGGAAGGGCTTTTCCTTCTTTCATGGGAACGGAGACCAGGAATGCCGATTCATCCAGTGATTTTGCAAATGTGCAGATCAGATTGAACTGCGGATCCTCTCCCACCGGCACATCAAATGCCAGCGACAGTTTTGTTCCGCTTCTTATTTTCAGTTCTCCTGCCATGTGAAACGGTTCTCCTCTCTGTGTTTCTGCCTTATTATATAACGCATAACAGCATTTATCAATCTATTTTCACTGTAGTGCCTCAATCACGGCGCTGTATGCAGCTTCGACTTCCCCTAAAAGAGAGTGTGCTTCCTCCATATTTTCGGTTCGCAGTGCTTCCACCAGCGGAATCAGTGATTCATAAAGCCTGCAGAAGCTCAGATTGCCTGCCGCTCCCTTGAGAGCGTGCGCGCACTGAAATGCCTGCCTGGTATCTCCCTGCTTCATCGCCCGTTCCATCTCTGCGAAATGGCCATCCTCACTGAATTTTTCCAGAAGGGCTTCATAAAACTCCCGGCTGCCGCCCACCCTCTCCAGTCCTTTGTTCACATCGACGCCCGCCTTAAAAAGCTTATATCTGTTCATGTTTCTTAAAAACCTCCTGAAGTGTCCCGTATAATATCCCGGGTTCTATGGGTTTCCCGATATGGCCGTTCATGCCGGCATCCATCGCTGCAGTCACATCCTCCGAAAATGCATTTGCCGTCATGGCATAAACGCAGACCGAAGCACTGTCCTGACGTCCCGAACTTCGAATCGCCCGCACAGTCTCATATCCATCCATCTCCGGCATATTGATATCCAGGAGAATACAGTCAAAATAATACTCCGGCATCTTCCTGTATATCTCCAGTGCTTCCTTACCGTTCCAGGCGCAGTTCACTTCCACGCCCACACTATTCAGAAGCCCGACCGCCACCTCCATATTCAGCTCCACATCCTCCGCCAGCAGTACATGATGCCCGGAAAAATCATATCTTTCTGATGTCTGGTCATGTGTATCGTCAGCTGTCTTTCCTGCGATCTTCAGCAGTGTGTTGAAGAGGCTGGACTGAAACAGGGGTTTCTCCACAAAATAATCTGCCCCCGCCTTTTTCCCGTCCTCCCTGATTTCATTCAGATCAAAGGCTGATACGAGAATCACAACAGCATCATTGCCGAATACAGACCTGATCTGGCCGGTCAGCTCCAGACCGTTCATTGCTTTCATCTGCCAGTCCACAATGCACAGCCGGTATGGATCTCCCTCATCCTCAGCTTCACCGAGGGCTTCCAGTGCAGACTCGCCATCCGTCACGTAATCAAAGCGCACACCCATTCGTTCCAGAATATTTCCACAGTACCTGCAGTCATCCCTGTTGTCATCCACAACAAGTGTCCTGAGATCCTCAAAACTGTTCTTCTGAGGAAGATTTTCCCCACAGGCGCGAAAGGGAATATCTGCAATAAATACGCTGCCTTCACCCTGAGCGCTCTCCACACGTATGGTTCCTCCCATCATCTGCACGAGACTGCCTGTGATGGACAGTCCCAGTCCGCTTCCTCCGTGGAACCGTGCCGTAGAAGCATCCTGCTGCTCAAAGGGACGAAACAGGCGGCTCATCATATCCTCGTTCATCCCGCAGCCTGTATCCCTCACTTCAAAACGCATAAACACCTTTTCACAGGAACGGCTTGTCTGTGTCACTGTGAAATCGACTCTTCCTCCGGTCGGTGTAAATTTTACGGCGTTCGAAAGGAGATTCATCATAATCTGGCTTATACGCAGCTCATCTCCCACCAGTGTCTCCTCCGTGACACCGTTCATATGTACCCTGAAACCCACACCTTTCTGTTTTGCCTGCTGATAAAACATGGTAACAACAGACGAAAGCTGCTTTTTGAAATCAAAGGGTGCACTGTCCAGCTTCATCTTCCCGCGCTCAATGGCAGACATGTCAAGAATATCATTGATAATTCCCAGAAGAAGCCGTGAGCTGGCATCAATTTTGTTCAGATATTCCCGTATTTTGTCAGGAATATCCGTCTCTGCCTTTGCCAGCGCGGTAAGACCGATCACCGCATTCATGGGCGTGCGGATTTCGTGGCTCATCTGAGCGAGAAATCTGGATTTTGCACCGTTCGCCTCCTGTGACAACTGTACCGCCTGTGCCAGCTGACGGTTCTTATCCTCCAGCTCCACGCTGCGGCGATGCTCATAGACAGCTCTCATTGCCAGTGCCATCAGCGCCATCAGGGATGCTGCCGCAGCCATTGTGATCAGAACTACTCTGCCGTGCTCTTCCCAGAATCCCGGCTTCCTGTTAATCACAACGGCGCCGCCGGGAATCAGTTTCTCCGGTATGGAAAACCTCTCCAGAACATTCTGATCCAGATAAAAACCATTTGGACTGTCGCTGATCATCTCAACAGAGGCCGGGGCGGTCCCGTTCAGCATTTCTTTCACCATTTGGCCGGCAATGGCTCCTGCCTCGTCATGAAATACAATATTTCCGCCAAGCACACCCTCGCCGATCCCTGCCTGGACGAAACGCAGCACCGGAACGTGTGCATATTCGCGGATCATGCTGCAGACCTGTTCATTTGTATACAGATTGCCGTCTGCATCTTCTGACAGAATCAGGTACACAAGAATCGTATCATCTCCTGCCTCTGAAATGGCCGAAACCAGCTCCTCTCCGGTCATCAGGGACCCATTCAGTACCTCAAAAGAAAGCTGTGGATACTCTTTCTGATGTTCAAAAAACTGCTGCTGCTCTCCAATACCTGTCACTGTGTTGTCCACAATAGCCAGAATCCTTTTTGCGTCCGGCTGTATGCGAAGAGCAAAGTCAAGATTCTCACTGTAGGAAAAGCACTCGATCACACCGGTCACAAGCGGATCCTGGCTGACCTCTTCTGCATACTCAATATTGTTAATCCCTTCAAACACGATGGGAATCCCGTCAAACAGCTCCTGCCGGTACTCCATCGCAAAATGAAGTGCCGCGTCATCCCCGACAATCACCGCATCGTACTGCAGCCCCTGTTCCTGCTTGGCAAGGATCCGCTCCTGCAGCCCCTGCTCCGCAAACTCCTGCGGAAGAGATTTTGTGTCCATAAACTCCACATCCAGCACCACTGACCAGTCCAGGGCAGATTGAATCCCTGCCATCTGCAGCGGAACAGTCGGCCACGTCCATGAATAAGAACTGATAAACAGAATTCTGTCTCCCGCCTGATTGTTTTCTTCCGTGCTCTCCTGCGCAGATGCGCCGCCTGCACAGAACAGGAGAACAAAAAGAGCGATTGCACCTGCCGCATATCTGAAAAAAGTCCGGTACTTTTTCATCCCTGCCCCCTCTTTTCGTCAGTTTTTCTTCCTGAGCACACTTTTAACAGATAATCTCACAAGCTCCGTCCGGTACGGCTTTCCCATAAATCGGTCCGCTCCAATGCGCAGAGCAACAAGCTCACTGTCCTTACCAGGCTCCGATGTTATGATTACAGGAATCCGTGAGAGTTCACTGTCATTTTCCCTTCGCTTCATAAACTGGAATCCATCCATTACAGGCATCACCATATCGAGAAGAATAACCGAAATCTCCCCCGGATGCTCTCTCAGATACGCACATGCCTCCTCTCCGTTGGAGACATCCCGGACGCAGTAGATATCCTCCAGCATACTCCTCAGTATTTCCCGGTTCATCGTGTTGTCATCCACAATGAGGACTGTATCCGTACATTCCCCTCCGCCCGGTACAGTACTGCCTGCCGCATGTTTTTCCAGAAGACAGGACTTTCGCTGGGCCTCCTTAAGGAAACGTTCAAAATCCTCTTCCGGCATCGGTCTGGCATAATAGTACCCCTGCGCGTAATCACAGCCGAAGGATTTCAGGCGTTCTACCTGTTCCCGCGTTTCCACACCCTCTGCGATCGTTTCCAGATTCATCCACTCGGAAAGGCTGATAATATATCCGAGAATATTTTTGCTGTTACTGTAATTTTTCTGGACGAATTTCATATCCAGCTTCAGAATGTCCATGGGCAGATCACTGAACATATTCAGCGAGGAATACCCTGATCCGAAATCGTCCAGTTCAATCCTGAACCCATGCTCCTGCAGTTTCTTCACTGTATCAATAATCTGATGCGGCTTGTCTGTATACACCGATTCTGTTATCTCCAGATGCAGAAGTCCCCTGTCAATCCCATATGTATCTGTAAGCTCCGTAATCCGCTCCACCAGATCCGTCACGGCAAAATCAGCCCTGGAGAAATTGACGGAAACAGGCACCAGGTCTCTGCCTTCCTGCCGCCATCTCTGCAGGGTTCTGCATACTTCCTCGCAAACATAATAATCCAGCTTTGTGATAAATCCGTTTCTCTCGAACAAAGCAAGAAACTGATTCGGAGTCATAAAGCCGAATCTGGGATGAACCCAGCGTACCAGCGCCTCCGCTCCCGATATACATTCTCTGTTGATATCGTATTTAGGCTGATAATATACCTGAAACTGATGTTCTGCCAGCGCCTGCTCCATGGAATCAAGGATCTGCTGCTCCCGGAACAGGTCATCGCTGAACGAGGAATTATACACAGAGACATACCTGCCGTACAGGTTTTTAATCCGGTTCAGCGCCAGCACAGCCCGGTCACACATTCCGAAAGCAGGAATTGTCCGACTGACATTCTCATATATACCATATTTAATTACCATATTTTGCAGCGGTATCCCGTCCACACGGTCATTCCACTGCCAGAAAAGCTGTTGCTTCCAGCTCCCGTCCCCATGCTCTACAAGCATCGCAAACACATCTGCATGAAGTCTCGTACAAATGCCTCTGTCTCCCACGACCTCGCGATACCGTTCTGCCATGTGCCGCAGTACCTCATCACCCGTCTTCACTCCCAGCCGTTCATTGATGACCTTAAAATTTTCAACATCAGCCACCACCATGTCAAAAGAAGTCTCCGGTCTTCTCTCCAGGAGTCTCTCCGTCTCCATATAAAAGAATTCTCTGCTGAAGAGTCCCGTAAGCCGGTCATGCTCTGCCGCATTCAGCATTGCCGCGGTCTCTCTCAGACGAATCATCCGATCCACCCGACGCTTTACCACCTTCGGATGATACGGTTTCGACACAAAATCAGCCGCTCCGTTCTCCAGACTCCATATCTCGTCCTCTTCCCGGTCACGGGCCGTCGTCACGATCACAGGAATGGAGGAAAGCTGCGGGTTTGCTGTCACAGCTTTCAGAAAATCATATCCATCCATCACCGGCATCATCAGATCCAGCAAAACGAGAGAAATCTCTTTGCCCCGCTCCGTCATGATATCCAGTGCTTCCCGTCCGTCTTTCGCCGTCAGTATATCATAACTGTCTTTCAGAATATGGCACAGAATATTGCGGCTGAATTCTTCATCATCCACAATCAGAACTGTTCTGGTCAGATATCCCGTTTTTTCATAGTACTGATTTACAATACCTGTTCCATCGCAGTCATTTTCCTCTTTCAGCATACAGTTTAATTCCCCTTTCACTCCCCGCAGCCAAAACTGCCAACTTTTCTGATACTGTGCTCCTGTTCTGTCATCAGAATCCTCCCCGTCGCCACAATACCGTCACAATTATAATATCATATAAACTATCGGGAATCCATATGTGACTTCCAAAACATTGTACAAATTAACGGTTTCCAAAATAGTGTACTTCGCATACCCTAAGGATCGTTTTTATCGTACAGGAGACGAAGTTTCCTGTATAATAAAAAAATATACGGATACCGTATATTTTTTCGAAATCAGGTTATACTGTCATTAGTCTCACAGAAACAGTTCTCTTAGCGGAAAGCTTTTCTGCCGGGACAGGCATATCATCGGACCCCCTCCGGTGAATGCGTACAAAAGATAAGAAAATACTTATCCTCCCCTTTATCCCCGTAAATACCCGAAAGACTGTGTATTTACGGGGTTTTTCTTTTTCATGACTGTTTCGGCCACAGCCGGAACAGCCGCTTTTTGACATATGGCTCTGTTTTGAAGCCTCACATGAATGAATTCACGCGCTTCCTTTGCCGCTTTAGACGGCAGATCTAATGTCGGCGGATACGCCTCAGGATTAGAGCGCGGTTACGCGCATAAGAATAAGAACCCTCTGTCCTTC